>SLPE01000015.1 GCA_007132145.1 Candidatus Izemoplasma sp. | reverse complement strand
TCATCAGCGCTTACGCGAAGACCGTCAAGGAAGCCTCGATGTTGATCATGCCCTTTTATTTCGTGACGATGATCGTCGGTCTCGTCAATTCCTTCGGCATGGACCCCATTCATTCCGTCTGGGTCCATTTCATCCCGATTTACGGACCGGTCAATTTGCTTTCCGGCGTCTTCATGTTCGAATACGCCATCGCCAATGTCGTCGTCGTTTTCCTATCTTCGCTGCTCTACACGGGAATGTTCATCTATGTCTTGAGTCTCATGTTCAACTCCGAGAAAATCATGTTCCAGAAATGATCCTAAGGACACAACGGTCACTTTATCATATCCAAAGGGGGTGTCTTCCATGGATTACGTCGCCATCGCGACCATCACGAAACCGCACGGCGTCGAAGGCGCCGTGAGCGTGAAGACGGATTCCGATTTCAAGGAAGAACGATACGCAGAGGGGAACAGACTCTATATCCTTCATGACGGCGACTACATCCCCGTCACCATCGCGACTCACGCGGTCAAGAAGAACCGCGACATCCTCGTGTTCGATGAGTTCGACACCATCGAAGAGGTACAACGTTTCCGCAACTGCGACCTCTACGTCGCCGAAAAAGACCGTGAGCCGTTGGGAAAAGACGAGTTCTACGCTTCCGACCTCATCGGTCTTCCGGTCTTGTCGAATCATCAAGTCGTCGGGACCGTCAAATCCGTGCGGCACTACCCGCAAGGGGAAGTCCTCGTCATCGAACGCGAAGGCATGAAGGACGCTTTCGTTCCGTTTCGCAAGGAGTTCGTCGGGGATGTCAGCGAACGCGGCATCGTCATCGACGATCGCGAGGGATTGCTGTGAGGATCGATGTCCTCACGCTGTTTCCCGAGATGGTCGAACCGGTACTCGGGCAGTCGATCGTCGGACGGGCGATTGAAGAAGGTCAAGTAGAAGTCCGTGTCGTCGATTTCCGCGAATACAGTCCCGACAAACACAAGAAGGTCGACGACATGCCCTTCGGCGGCGGTCCGGGCATGGTGCTCAGAGTGGAACCGATCGTCCGCGCATTGCGCGCTATCGAAGGGTATGAAACCGCACGCAAGATCATTTTGACCCCGCAAGGGAGCCCCTACACGCAGTCGACGGCGCGGACGTTGTCCGGCGAAAAGCATCTCGTTTTGCTTTGCGGTCATTACGAAGGCATCGACGAACGCGTCTCGGATTATTTCGACGAAGAGGTCTCCATCGGCGATTACGTACTGACCGGGGGAGAAATCGCAGCTTTGGCGTTGATCGACAGCACGGTCCGTCTGCTTCCGGGGGTTTTGCACAACGCCGCTTCTTCGGACGAAGACACGTTCAGTGCGGGATTGCTCGAGTACCCTCAATACACCCGTCCGCGCGTCTTCGAAGGCAAAAGCGTTCCCGAAGTGTTGCTTTCCGGTCATCATGAAGCGATTCGCGCCTGGCGGGAACTCGAAATGCTCAAGCGG
Organism: Candidatus Izemoplasma sp.; assembly: GCA_007132145.1. Taxonomy (GTDB): domain Bacteria; phylum Bacillota_I; class Bacilli_A; order Izemoplasmatales; family Izemoplasmataceae; genus SLPE01. The sequence goes on along the minus strand of SLPE01000015.1, from coordinate 9,133 downwards.
ACGAAGGCGCGTCGCAAGGATTTGTTCGACCGACATGTCGAGAAACGGAAAAAGAAAGGATAAACGGTTGCATGCGCATGGCAACTGTGATATAATCATTGCCGCTGTTAAAAGAACGTGTTCCGCTGGAGATATGACTCCATGAACAGGGTTTATCGAAAAAAGGAGTGATATCGTGTCTCAACATCTTATCAGCGAAGTGACGAAAGACCACCTGCAACAAGACTTGCCCGTCTTCCAACCGGGCGACAACGTCCAAGTGTCGGTCAAGATCAAGGAAGCCGGTCGTGAACGGATTCAAATGTTTGAAGGCCTGGTCATCAAACGCCAAGGTAGCGGCATCTCGGAAACGTTCACCGTCCGCAAGGTGTCCTACGGCATCGGCGTCGAACGTACCTTCCCCGTACATTCACCCGTCATCGCCAGCATCAAGGTCGTTCGCCGCGGCAAAGTCCGTAGAGCGAAACTCCACTACATCCGCGGATTGTCGACCAAAGCCGCCCGCATCAAGGAACGTCGCTGAACCTAAGACCCTCCGGGGTCTTTTTTCATGACTTCTCAACCCATGTTGCCTACCGGGTTGCCATCTTCTCCACACTTTGATAGAATTGAAGACGCCCCACTCCCGAACTTACTATGAAAGGATGTTTCCATGCACAAGGCAACCGCCATCTTCTTGCTCGTCACGGCTTTTCTCTCGCTTGCGGCTTGTCGCGTAGACGACGCCGATGAAGCCTTCAATCCGGCCGACCTCGTTCCATACGACTATTCGGACGACATGCGGACGCTCCATGATGTCTCCGCACTCGACGAAGACGACCTCGTCACGTTCAAGGATCCGGCGTTCGATGCGGAGATTCGTCGACACCTCGGCGTCGACGAACATCAACCGTTGACCTACGGTGCCGTCAAACGACTCGATGTCCTCGTCTTGGCGGACAAAACGGTGGAAAGTGTCGAAGGTATCGAGTATTTGCAAGGTCTCGAAGTGTTCGATGCGACCGCCGTTCGAGGACTCACGAGCGTCAAAGGGATCGAACGCATCGAAGGATTGCTCGAACTGAGATTGGCACACACGAAAGTCAAGCACGTGCTCTATGACATGCCGGCACTCGAAGTGCTCTCCGTTGAGGGAACCCGTGTGCGCCTCGACGAAACGACCTTGGCGGAACTGTTCGTCAAGATGCCGGCGTTGCGCTCGTTGGATATACGCCGGACCCCGACACGAATGACGCAGTCGATGACCGATGCGACCATCGCTTTCTTCTCGGAGAAGGAACAGGTCGGGTCGTCGTTCATCGATGTAGACGTCATGCAAATCCTCTGGGAGGACGTGTCCCTCGATACATTCATCGAAGCCGATCTCGACGACGGCGTCTGTCGTGTGACATGGACAAATCCGTTCATGATGCCCAGACGTTTGGGCCGCTTCGAGGATGGCGCGGTCGAGGGCACGTTTTTCGACATGTGCGACACGGCATTCGAAACTGCGTTCGCCGATGGGCTGACCCACCATCTCGAGATCCTCGGAGATATGAGTTCCTTGCGTGAAACGGCCACAATCCTGCATATTTTGGAACATGTGCGGGGAAGGATCGATATCGTGGGAACGGATCCTGAAAATACGGATGTTCTCGCCGTCATGGAAGACGTACCCGCATCCCTTGAAGTGTACGGGGAAGTCTTCGCCTATTTGTTGAGGCATGCCGGAATCGATGCCCGTTATGACACGTTCGCCTATGCCGAACTCGCCGGCGACGCGCCCATTTCGGTGGAAACCGGCATCATTTTGACGACTTTGCAAGACGGCAACACGTTGCTCGTCGATTTCGAAGGCGCCATCGAAGCTCCGATGGAAGAAATCCACCATCATTCGATGCTCGGCAGTAAGACCTTTCTTCGAAACATCGCAGAGAGATACGGACTGTCAGAGACATTTGCGGATACGAGAATCTTCACGGTACGTGAAGGCGATATGCCGAGATGTCTCGTCGAAGAGGCCTTGACCGAAACGGATTAGGCACAAAGACTGTCCGCACGCGATTGCGAGTACCATCACGAGCATCTTCGGGGACCCGCTTCGGGTCTCCGTTTTCATTTTTTCCCGACATTCGTTTGAAAACATTTTCATCGGGTGCTATAATACGGTTTAAAGAAGGTGATGATTATGAGAAAAGTGACCATCTATGATGTCGCCGCAGCTGCGGACGTATCGCTCGCGACGGTTTCACGCGCCGTGAACAATCCGGAAAAAGTGAGACCCGAGACCCGTGAACGCGTCTTGCGCGTCATCGAAGAACTCGGCTACAAGCCGAATGCGTTCGCCCGTGGCCTAGCGAGCCGTAAATCGACGACCGTCGCCGTGTTGGCTCCCGACATGAGTCGCGCATCGATCGCCGAGATGATGAACGGCATCGCCGACATCGCGCGTGTCTACAAGTACGCCATCCTCCTTTACGTCCTCGACAACGACGAATCCCGGGAAGAAGAAACCTTGCGCGAAATCATCGCCGCGCAAGTCGACGGCATCCTCTATCTCAACGACGAAATCACCGAACAGCAATACGCTTTCTTGCTCAAGATCAAGAACGAATACCGGATTCCGATCGTCTTGGCGAACACGCTCTATCCGGAAAACGATGAAATTCCCAGCGTATCGATCGATTATGAAAAAGCGGGTTACGAAATCACCAAGAGACTGCTTGAAGAAAAACGAAAAGACCTCTACATGGTGTCGACCGTCCGCAAATACATGGTGAACGACTTGAAAGAAGCAGGGTATGTCCGTGCCATGGAAGAAGCGTCACACACCCCGCGGATCATGCGGACGTCGGGACGCATCGCCATCAACGTCGAACACTTCAACGAATATTTCACGGACAAGCCCGTCGACGCCGTCATCGCGGTCCGTGATTCGATTGCGGTCTCCTTCATGAACGTCGCCCGACAAAACGGTGCCCGCATTCCCGAAGACATGAGCGTCGTCGGATTCCAGAACACGAAATACGCGTTGCTCGCCCGACCGCAACTCTCTTGTGTCGACGTGCCGATCTACGATATCGGCGCCGTCGCCATGAGATTGCTCACCAAGCTGATGAACGAGGAGTCCGTCGAAGAGCGAAGGGTCTTGCTCAAACATAGTTTCATCACGAGAAAGACGACGTTATGACGTCGTCGGACGGAGGAAGAACATGCACGTGTTCGAAGAACTGAAACGAAGGGATTCCATGTACGCCGTCACCGATGACGCCCTCGCGGACGCCTTGGAAAAAAACGAGATGACCTTCTACCTCGGCATCGATCCGACCGGGGAGAGCATGCATGTCGGCCATCTCGCCGTCTACATGCTCGCCCGCCGATTGCAAGCGGCCGGTCACCGGCCGATCCTGCTGGTCGGTGGAGGAACCGGTCTCATCGGAGACCCGAGCGGAAAAAGCGAAGAGCGCACGCTCCTGGACCTTGAAGAGACGCTCGCATACGGAGAACGGATCGCTACGCAAATCCGTCGTCTCGTTCCGCAGGCGCAGATCGTCAACAATTACGATTGGTTGAAGACATACGACATCCTCACTTTTCTACGTGATATCGGGAAACACTTCGGCATCAACGCGATGTTGGCCAAAGACAGTGTCAGGAGTCGTCTTGAAACGGGCATCAGTTTCACCGAGTTCAGTTATCAGATCGTCCAGGCGCTCGATTTCCTCCATTTGTACAAGACCCATGATTGCACATTGCAAATCGGCGCGCAAGACCAGTGGGGCAACATCACCGCCGGCCTCGACTTGATCCGGAAAGTGTGCGGTCCCGCTTCGAAAGCCTATGCGATGGTCATCCCGCTTTTGACCCGGCCGGACGGGACGAAGTTCGGGAAAACGGCCGGCGAAGCCGTATGGCTCGATGCCGAGAAGACGTCGCCTTACGCGTTCTATCAGTTTTGGATCAATCAAGCCGATGCCGATATCGTCTCGTTGATGAAACGATTCAGCGAGATGCCGTTGTCGGACATCGAGACGCTCGCCGCTAAAGCCGAAGAGGCGCCTCACTTGCGGATTGCTCAAAAGACGCTCGCGGAGGAGATGACCGCCCTCGTCCACGGACAAAAGGCTCTCGAACAGGCGAAAAACATTACAGAAGCGCTTTTCGAGAACGCACTCGAACGCTTGAGCGAGGCCGAACTCGAGATGGGCTTCGCCGGTGTGAAATCGGCGACCCTTTCCGATTCGATGTCGCTGGTCGATGCCCTCGTCGAACTCGGACTCGCACCGAGTAAACGCGAAGCGCGGACGTTGATCGCCAACCGCGCGATCACCGTCAACGGTGAAAGGGAAACCGACGACACGTGCATTCTCGATGCGCGACACGCCTTGTACGGACGTTTCACCGTCGTCCGCCGCGGCAAAAAGGAGTACGGCGTCTTGAAACGTCGCTGAGAAAACGTTCGACCACAAAAAAACCGGAGATTCCGGTTTTTTTGTGGTCAACATTCATTGGCGTGTGTGAAACCGACGTGGAAGATGTCCTTGATATGGGTGTCCTTGAGGCTGTAGTAGATGTTTTTGCCGGCGCGCCTCGCCTTGACGACGTTGAGGTCCCTGAGCAGTCTCAATTGATGGGAAATCGACGATTGACTCATCTTCAAGGTGTTGCAGATGTCTTGGACGCAGTGTTCGCCTTCGGAAAGGAGCGCGATGATGCGTAACCGCGTTTCAGCGCTGAAGATTTTGAACAGCTTGACGGTGTTCTTGATTCTGGGGCGTGTCGGTTTGATCATGTCGTTTTCGACTTCCTTCCGTATATTAATCGCAATGCGTTCATGATGGCGATGAGCGTAATGCCGACATCGGCGAAAATGGCCATCCACATCGTGACGAGGCCGAAGGCGGCGAGGATCAAGAACGAGAACTTGACGCCGAGACTCAAGACGATGTTTTGCAAGACGACACCACGTGTCTTGTGCGCGATGCCGAACGCTTTGTGCAACGTCCTGAAATCGTCATCCATGACGATGATGTCGGCGACGTCGATGGCGAGCTCGCTTCCGGTACCCATGGCGACACCGATGTCGGCGTTCTTGATCAACGGTGCGTCGTTGATGCCGTCGCCGACGTACATCTTCCTGCGTTTGCTCAAGATGGCGTCGAACGCTTCGATCTTGTCTTCCGGCAACAAACTGTGACGAAAATCGATGCCGCCGAGTTCGAAAGCGACTTCGCTCGCGGTTTCTTTGTTGTCGCCGGTCAACATGATGATGTCGAAACGGCGTTTCATCTTCTTGATGACGGCTTTCGACGTCGCGCGGATCTGGTCTTTGACGACGACCCGGCCTACGTATTTTCCGTCTTTGGCGACGAAGACATTCGTTCCGGCGGTGTCTCTAGGGTCGCTCACTTCGATACCGCGTTCGATGAGCATCGTCCGGCTTCCGGCGAGGACTTCTTTGCCGTCGAGTCGACCTTCGATGCCGAAGCCCGGGGTTTCGACGACGTTTTCGAGCGGGTAGTGCGTGCCTGAATAGGCTTGGACGATGCTATGTGCGATCGGATGGTTGCTGTAGGCGTCGAGTGACGCGGCGAGTTTGAGGGTTTCCGGGTTGGTATAGCCTTCGACCGCGAAGTTGCCGTGGGTGAGCGTGCCCGTCTTGTCGAGACCGATGACGTCGACTTCGCGCATCATGTCGAGGAAGTTGGAGCCTTTGAAGAGGATGCCTTGCCGCGCCGAGGCGCCGATGCCGGCGAAATAGGACAAAGGTATGGATAGGACGAGCGCACACGGACAACTGATGACGAGGAACGTCGCCGCCCGGAAGATGTACTCTTGGTAATTTCCGGGGTCGAACAACGTCGGAATCAGGAACATGAACATGGCGAGGACGGTGACGACCGGGGTGTAGATTTTCGCGAAGCGGGTGATGAACGCTTCGGTTCTCGACTTCTTGTCGGTCGCCGATTCGATCAAATCGATGATTTTCGCGATGGTCGAATCGTTGTATTCCTTACCCGCTTCGATATCGATGACGCCGCCGACGTTGATGTGCCCGCTGAGAACGTAATCCCCTTCGTTGGCGGGGGTGAGTTTCGCTTCTCCCGTGATTGCGCTCGTGTTGAGCGAAGTCGCACCTTTCTTGATGATGCCGTCGACGGGGATGCGTTCGCCGTTCTTGACGCGAATCATGTCGCCTGTCTTGATCGCCATCGGGTCCTTGACGACCCAAGAACCCTCTTCGTCCAACACGTTGGCGTAGTCGATCTTGAGGTCCATGAGCGTGTTGATTTCGCGTTTGGAACGGTTGACGGCGCGGTGTTGCAAGTGTTCACCGATCGAGTAGAACAAGATGACGAAAATCGCTTCGAACGGTTTTCCGATGGACATCGCCGCGACGGTCGCGATGAACATCAAGGTGTTCTCGTTGAAGAAATCCTTCCGACGGATGCCGTTGAACGTTTTGAGGGCGATTTTGTGTGCGATGATGAAATAGCCGATCCAATAAGTCGGATTCGCGCGGACGAGTCCCGTGAAATGGTACAGGATATAGCCCGTCAAAAACACGGCGATGCCGACGAAGACGAGCCATTGTTGACGGAAGAACCCCTTTTGGATGATGACGTTGCGACGTTCGTAGGGGTAGGTTTCCACGCCGTGTTCGATCGAATCGACGATCTCTCTGATTTCCGGAATCGCCCGGGATTCATCGTAAGCGTCGGTAACATCGAGCAGCATTGTCTGGTTCGGGAAGTTGAAACTGGCGGATTTGATATATCCGAGACGGGACAACGCTTTTTCTATGCGGCCGGCGCACCCCGAGCAAATCAAGTTCTTCATGACGATTTTCTTAATCATGATCACACCTCTTTAGCACATCCATTTTATATGACATCACATTCATATGTCAAGTTTTATCATTTAAGAAGATTACCCATGTCGCTCGATTGCCAAACCGGTGCGGTCGTGATATGATAACATGGGTTGGAGGTGGTCGCATGGATTTCAAGGCCCATGTGCAAAGACACAAGCAGCACATCATTGACGAAACGAAGCGTCTCTTGCGGATTCCGAGTGTCCTCGAACGCTACGATTCGACCTCGGAGACGCCTTTTGGAAAAGACATCCAAGCGGCGCTCACGCACATGCTCGCCCTGGCGAAGCGTGACGGGTTCGTGACGAAGAACGTCTTGAACCACGCCGCGCACATCGAAATGGGGCACGGCGAAGAACTCCTCGGCATCCTTTGCCATCTCGACGTCGTCCCGCCCGGAGAAGGATGGACCCATCATCCTTTCCATCCCGTCATCCGTGACGGGAAACTCTATGCGCGTGGTGCGATGGACGACAAGGGCCCCACGATGGCGGTCTACTTCGCGATGAAGTTCCTCAAAGACCTCGGTGTGACGTCCAACCGTCGCGTCCGCCTCATCCTCGGTACCGACGAAGAAACCGGGTGGCGAGGTGTCAGGAAATACTTGGAGACAGAAGAAATGCCGACGTTCGGCTTTGCGCCCGACGCCATGTTTCCTCTCATCTACGGAGAAAAAGGCATCATGATCTTCGACTTGCTCGGTACGCCGAGCGGTGGCGAGTTGCTTTCCTTCCGTGTCGGAGAGCGATACAATGTCGTCCCCGACCATGCGGAATGTGAATTGTCCGTCGACCTCAAGGACGCATACCTCCGCTATCTCAACTACCACGACTTCAAAGGTGAAGTCAAAGGGAACACCTACATCGCTCACGGAAAGAGCGTCCACGCGATGCAGCCGCACCTTGGCGTCAACGCGGCATTCGTTCTCGCCGCGTTCTTGTGTGAACACATCGATGAACCGTATTTGCGTTTCATCCGCGACAAACTGGCTTTCGACCCCTACGGCGAGAAACTCGGTATTGACATGAAAGATGACGAAATGGGCGAGTTCACGATCAACCCCGGTGTCTTCGACTACGACGAGAAGACCGCACGCATCGGCATCGATTGCCGCTATCCTAAAGGGTTCGACCCCGAAGCCGCCGCAAAGACCGTCGAGACCGTCTCTTCCGAATACGGCTTGACGTATGCGGCGAAGACCGTCATCCCGCTCCATTACGTCGACCCCGGCGATGGACTCGTGAAGACGTTGCTTTCGGCCTACCGGAAAGTGACGGGCGACGAAACGAGCGAACCCTACACCATCGGTGGAGGAACGTACGCCAGGGCGCTCGACAAGGCGGTCGCCTTCGGCATGGAGATGCCCGGCCGTCAAGATGTCGCCCATCAAGCCGACGAACATCTCCATATCGAGGATCTACTGACGAGTGTCGTCATCTACATGGAAGCGATCCACGCCTTGACGCGATGATGCACCGGGACGCTTCCGGTTGTTAAGCGGTCCGTTTCATGTTACAATGAGTTTGCGATTTCCGGCGTCTTCAGGAGACGCCGGGCTTTTCATCGAGAAGGAAGGCAGTGGTTTGAACATGCGTCTACGCCCCGTCAAGAACGCGGCTGAAAGAATCGCCGGGCATCCCGAAGTCATCACGACGATCGACCGCAATGAAACGAAACGACTCGATGCCGTCTTCACGGGCGGACGCCCCTTGCATCTAGAAATCGGCGCCGGAAAAGGACGGTTCGCGCATACGCTTGCGAGCCGGCGTCCGGACATCGACTGCATCGCCGTCGAAAAATACGATTACGCCATCGTCAAGGCGCTCGACAAAGTCTTGAGCGCACCGCTTGAAAACCTTCATCTCGTCAGGATGGACGCGGAGAAGATCACCGATTGCCTCGATCCGTCGTCCATCGCCGTCATTCACTTGAATTTTTCCGATCCGTGGCCGAAAGCGAGACACGAGAAGAGACGGTTGACCCATCCGCGGTTTTTGAAGCGTTTCAAGACATTGCTCGAACCCGGAGGAACGGTGGAGTTCAAAACCGACAACCGTGTGTTTTTCGAATACAGCCTGCTCACCTTGCAACACGCGGGGTTCATGTTCGAAGATGTCTGTCTCGACCTTCATCACGAAGACGAAGCGGATCGGGACAACATCATGACGGAGTTCGAGGAAAAATACGGAAAAGACGGTCCCGTGTACAAAATACGCGTAAGATACGAAGGAGAGAAAACATGAAGAAAATCTACAGAGACCTCGTCGAGATTCCCGGTGC
>SLPE01000156.1 GCA_007132145.1 Candidatus Izemoplasma sp. | reverse complement strand
GTAATGCCACACTTCGGGTACACGATTCAATGCGCTCAGGTTGGTAATGAGGTAATCTTTGATGAGTTTTCCAACGTATTGTGGTAGACTGTACATGGGTAAGCTCCTTCGTATAGGGTTGGTCGACTCAATTATACCAAGGATGCTTACTCCTTTTCATTTTTCTTTCCAAGATGATTTTACACGACCGATAGAGTAAACTACCTTGACAGACAGAGTAATATCTGCTATGTTTAAGTTGACCGGATGAAAGGGGAACGACATGAAAAGAGAAACACTCGGAGAACTGATCGCCAACGCCGTGAGCCACGGCATCGGCGTGGTGCTGGCGGCGACGGCGCTCGTTGTGCTCGCCATTCACACGTCGACGCCCCTTGAGACGTTCGGCGTCGCGGTTTTCACGATATCGATGATGTTGCTGTATGCGGCGAGTACGTTCTATCACGCGTTTCCGGATTCGATGCGGCGGGTCGTCGCCGTCTTCAAAAGACTCGACCACAGCGGTGTCTACCTATTGATTGCCGGGACCTACACCCCGTTTGTCATCCTCCTTTCGCCCAACGCCCTAGGTGCGGCGCTTCTTGCCACGTTGTGGTCGTTCGCCGCTTTGGGCATCACCTTGAAAGCCGTCTGGATCAAACGGTTTCCCGTGGCGCACCTCGCGTTGTACTTGCTGATGGGATGGAGCGTCTTGCTGATCTGGAACGATGTCCGGCCTTCGATTGAAGGCTTGGCGTTCGTCTTCCTGCTTTCCGGCGGTTTGAGTTACACGGCCGGTGTGGGGTTTTACGTCAGTCGTTTCCGCTATGCGCATTTCATCTGGCATTTGTTCGTCATTGCAGGGTCTTTCCTGCATTTCGCATCGCTATACGTCTTGCTTTAAGCATCAAAATAAGAGAAAAGGGGTTCGAAACATGGAAAAAATCGCCTTCATCATCGACTCGACGGTGTATTTACCGGCAGAAACGATCAAGGAACACGACATCGATGTCATCAGTTTGAATGTCATCGAGGGGGAGACGACCCATAAGGAAACGGACATCGACAACGACTTCATCTTCGAGCGGGTCAATCAGAAAATCCGTCTGACGACTTCGCAACCGTCACCCTCCGAGTTTTCGGAAGTGTATGAGAAACGGCTGAAAGAAGGGTATACGAACATCTTGGTCCTGACGCTTTCGAAAGAACTCAGCGGCACCTACCAGAGCGCATTGATGGCGAGGAACATGTTAAGCGACCCGTCGAAGGTCACCATCTTCGATACGAACAACGCCGCCTTCGGCAATGAGTTGCTGGCATTTCAAGTCGCGGAGATGATTCGTGCGAAGACGCCCTTGAAGGACATCATCAAGCGGACCGAGAAAATGATCGCTCAGGCCAATCTCCTGTTCACGGTCGAAAACCTTTTCTTCCTGCAAAAAGGTGGAAGGCTCTCCATTACGCAAGCATTGATAGGGACCGTGCTCAAAGTGAAGCCGATTATCAAGATCATCGATGGAAAACTGAAACTCTACCACAAAACGAGAACGTACGCAAAACTCTATCAGTTCATGATCGATGAAATCCTCAATGATCCGAACTATTCCGAAGACAAGACGATGCATGTGCGTCTCGTCGAGCGGAATGCGCAAGACAGTCTCGATCAACTCGAAAGCATGATGAAGGAGAGATTCCCCAAGGCGAAGCTCTCCGTGCAACACTATATCGGACCGGTATTCTCGGTTCATATCGGACCGCAAGGCTTCGGCATCGCCTGGACGTTCGAATAAGATGAAAAAGACCGCGACGTCATCGCCATGACGTCGCGGTCTTTCATATATAGTTTTTTCAGTCGTCCTCTTCCCGCATGTACCCGATGTCGTCGGGTACATGTTTTCGATGGTCCCCCGAGGGATCATCCTCAGCGAAGTAATCGGATTCGAGAAGATAGTTGTTCAAGCGAATCCGACGCAAGATCGCGTTTTCGAGAGGACGCAACTTCGCTAACTCGAAATCGTCGTCATTGAAGTGTCTGAACTCCATGGTCTGGACGTCGTAGAAATACTCATCCGTCAAGAAACTGTCGTTGACGAAGACGACTTGGTTGGAGATGCCGTTGAAAGCGTCGAGGCCCATGACTTCGTCGTATGCCAGATCGAGGCCGAACATGTTCGAAAGCGTGGGGATGATGTCGACCGAGGAGAAGAGGTTGTCGAAATGTCGTGGGTCTTCATCGGTCACGCCCGGTGCATGGATGATGAAGGGTACTTTATGGATGTCCAAGGATACGTTTTCATCCTTGATGGTGTCGTAATCCCAGATGACGTTGCGTTCCAACCCGTAGGCGTAATGGTCGCCGAAAATGACGATGACCGTGTCATCGAGGACGCCTTCTTCTTCAAGCGTTTTCATGAGATGTCCCACGGCGACGTCGAATTCCCATTGAGCGGCGTGGTAGTAGAGGATTTCCTCAGGAACCTCTTCGCGCTCTTCTTCGTCCCAGATGTCACGAATGAGCGGATAGTTCTCATGAACGAGGTCGTGGCGGTTGATGTCGTAAGGAAGATGCCCGCTCACGGTGAGGAAATAGGCGAAAAACGGGGATTCACCGATGATGCGTGGCAGACCGATGTCGAACAAGTCGACATCGCTGTGCCAGTAATCGAGCTGGTTGGTCGGACGGTCTTTCGGGACTTCGAGACCGAGG
>SLPE01000201.1 GCA_007132145.1 Candidatus Izemoplasma sp. | reverse complement strand
TTGGCGAGTTCGCGTGTGGTCAAGACGGCGTCGACGTCAGGCGTTTCGCCATCGACGCGCATCTCCGGACGTTTCGCTTCCGCCTTCTTCGCGGTGCACGGCATGATTGAAACGACGAAGATGTCTTTGGGGTCGATGTTTTCCCGTTGTGCGTAATACGTCTTCGCCAAGGCGCCGAACATCTGTTGGGGCGATTTGCAGCTGGAGACGTTGGGGATGATTTCGGGGAACTCGTGTTCGAGGAAATTGACCCAGGCCGGGCAACACGAGGTGATGACCGGGATCTCGCCGCCGTTTTTGAGACGATGGATCAGTTCATGGCCCTCTTCGATGATCGTGAGGTCGGCGGTGAAGTTGGTGTCGAAGACGCGGTCGAAGCCCAACATCCGCAACGAAGCGACGAGTTTTCCGGTGACGATGCTGCCGAAACTCATGCCGAGTTCCTCGCCGAGACTGACACGGATCGCCGGTGCCATCTGGACGATGACGTGTTTCTTTTCATCATGGATGGCTTCGGTGACGACGGCGGTTTCGTCCTTTTCGATGATCGCGCCGACGGGGCAGACGCTTGAACACTGTCCGCAGTAGGTGCAGAAGACGTCGTCGAGGCGTTTGTGGTGAGCGGGTGCGATTTCGGCATCGTGGCCGCGGCCGAGCGTTTCAAGGACGCAGACGCTTTGCAGCGTCTTGCAGACGTCGATGCAACGACCGCACTTGATGCAACGGTTTGGGTTGCGCACGAGCGAGGGCGAGGCCTCATCGATGTCTCGTGTGCGCAAGACCGAGTCGAAACGGTTTTCGTCGATGCCGAGCTGGTCGGCGAGCCGTTGCAGCTCACAGTTCATGTTGCGGACACAAGCGGTGCATGTGGCATCGTGGTTGGCGAGGATCATTTCCGTGATCGTCTTGCGGGCGTTGAGGGCCCGCGGGGAATGCGTCTTGACGTTCATGTCGTCCTTGGCGACGGTCGAGCAGGCGGTGACGAGTCCCTTTTGACCGACGATTTCGACGACGCAGATGCGGCAATCCGATTGGATGCCGAGGTCGGGGTAGTGGCACAATGTCGGTATCGTGATGTTGTTCCGTTTGGCGGCATTGAGGATGGTCGTACCTTCGGGAACGGATACTTCTTTGTTGTTGATGGTCAATGTCGGCATCGGTTAGGCCTCCCTGTCCATGGAATCTTCGATGCGGCGCATATAGGTGCCGCGGAAGTAGTGCAAAGTCGAGATGATCGCGGTCGGTGACGATTGTCCGAGACCGCACAAAGACGTCTGGTGCATGACCATCGCTTGCGATTCGAGACTCATGAGGTCACGCTCGGTGGCGCGGTATTCCTGAAAGCGGCGCAAGGTGTTGGTCAAGTGGATGTTGCCTTCGCGGCACGGCGTGCATCGCCCGCACGACTCATGATCGAAAAACGATGCGATGCGGAGCAGGATTTCGAAGATGTCGAAACGCTCGTCGATGACGATGAGCGCGCCGGCGCCCGTTTTCGACTCGAATTCTTCGAAACGCTCGAAATCGATGACCATGTCGAGCATGTATTCGGGGATGATCGGGCCGCAGGCGCCGCCGAGTTGGACCATCTTGATCTTCTTACCGCTGTCGGAGCCGCCTCCGAGTTTTTCGATGATTTCCCGCATCGAGACGCCGAAGGGGACTTCGAAGACGCCTTTGTTCTTGATATTGCCGGAAAGGCTGATCAGTTTCGTTCCGGTCGAGGTCGGCGTGCCGATCTTCGCATAGGCATCGCCGCCCATTTCGATGATCGCCGGTAAGGCCGCAAACGTCTCGACGTTGTTGATGAGGGTCGGTTTTCCGAACAAGCCGACCGATGTCGGGAACGGAGGTTTGACCCGTGTCCGTCCCGCTTTGCCTTCGAGCGATTCGAGCAACGCGAACTCTTCGCCGCATACGTAGGACCCGGCACCCGAACGGATTTCAAGGTCGAAGTCGAATCCTTTTCCGAGGATGTCCTTGCCGAGAAAATTGCGTGCCCTGGCTTCTTCGACGGTGTGCTTCATGATTTCGAGCGAACGGTCGAATTCGCCGCGGATGTAGATGTAGCCTTTCTTCGCCATCGTCGCATAGGCGGAAATGATCATGCCCTCGATGATTTGATGCGGATCCTTTTCCATGAGCAGACGATCCTTGAAATTACCCGGTTCGCCTTCGTCGGCGTTGCAGACGATGTATTTCATATCCAAAGACTGTTGCGCGAGCGCATACAGTTTGATCGACATCGGAAAACCGGCGCCCCCCCGTCCGCGGATTTTCGATTTTTCCACGGATTCGATGACGTCGAGGCGTTTGGTTCCGACGGCTTTCTTCAACGATGCGTAACCGCCGTGTTCGATGTAGTCGTCGATCGAGAGCGGGTCGATCTTGTCGATACGCTTGGTGATCAATTTCATTTCCATGTGTTCACTCACCCCTCAATTCTGCGAGAATCGCTTTCATCTTCTTCGGGTTGAGATGGCCGTATGTCGTGTTGTTCACCCGGATGACCGGCGAGATGTCGCAATGGCCGAGACAGCTCGAATACTCGAGCGTGAAAAGGCCGTCTTCGGTCGTCTCACCGACTTTGATGCCGAGCAGTTTCTCAAGCGTTGCCACAAGGTCGAAACCGTCGTTCAAATAACAAGGGACATCTTTGCAAATCTGGATGATGTGTCGTCCTCTCGGC
>SLPE01000208.1 GCA_007132145.1 Candidatus Izemoplasma sp. | reverse complement strand
TGGGGGTGCAAAGTCCCTCACACGAACATGCAGTGGGCGAAACTGAAAATCGCCGCATAGAAGATGTAGACGCCGAAGCTGAAGACGACGCTGATCAAGGCGCCTATACCCGCCGCTTTCGCCGTTCTCGGCCGGGTGGTATTCCAGACGAGGAAGAGAATCAAACCGACCAAAGGAAAGCAAAATCCCAATAAACCCCAACCGGCACCGCCGTAATCGGGTAACGATTCTTCTCCGCGGGTATCCGACCTTCTCAAGACGCGCCCGCATTGCAAACAGTAATCTTGATCCCTTTCCACTTCTTGACCGCAATGACTGCAATATGGCATGATGCCCTCCCGTCAAGTGTATTGAATATGACAAAGCCACGAAAGTCGCGATCCGGCGAGTGTCGTGTATCTCAATCGACGAACGTCCGTATCGTTCTCTCGCGTATCGGTGTAGCGCTTACCCTATCCGTATCGTTGTGTGTTCTTCGCATGATTTTTCGCAATGACCATCAAACCTTCGAGCACGAGATGTTCATCGAAGATGTAATGCGACGGCAAAAGCCCGTCGATCAGTCGACTCGCACCGCCGGTCACGATGACCGGGACGTCCGTCCGGTCGCCGACGATATGCCCGACCATGCCTTCGACTTGTGCCGCATGGCCGTAGAGGAGTCCGGCGTTGAGGGCATCGACCGTGTTCTTTCCCAACGGCGCACTCGGGGTCTCGAAAGAGAACTGCAACAACTGCGCCGCTTTGCCGATCAAGCAGTCCTTGCCGCTGTCGAGGCCGACCGTGATGGCGACGCCGGTGATTTCCCTTTTGAGAAGCGCCGTGAACGTTGTCGCCGTGCCCATATCGACGATGGCGGCCGTGTCGGCGTATTTTTCTATCGTTCCCGCCGCCGACGCGACAAGGTCGGCACCGACTTCCTTGGGGTTGTCCGTCTGAATCTTGACCCCGCTTTTGACGCCCGGTCCGACGAACACGGCGTCGATGGCGAAATAGCGTTGGATGAACGTCTTGAACGTCGTGTTGAGTTGCGGCACAACACTGGCGATGATGACGGTGTCGACCCCTTCGAAAAGGTGTTTGAGCAACCCGTGATATTCGTCCGCGGAGCGATGGATATCGGTCGTGTAACGGTACGTATCTTCAAGCGTCCCGGAACCGAGGCCGATGTTGATGTTCGAATTGCCGATGTCGATGGCCAGGATGCGCATCGTCATGAAGGACGCCAACTCTCGGCGACTTGGTCGTACGCGGTCAACCGCATGATCACGGGAATGCCCACGAGCAAGGCGACGACGATTTCCAAGACGCCGTTGACGGGTAGGATGACGCTGAGGACGATCCACGCGTAATCGAGGAATCCGGTGTCACCGAAGACATCGATGAAGTTCACATTGTTGCGGCCGAAGATGAAGACGCATCCGAGCGTGAGCAACGTATGCGCGAGCGTCGCGAGCGCGAAGGTGAAGACATAACGGAACAGCGGTCGGTTGAAAAGCGCTTTCGCGGCTTCGTAGAGCAGCCAGAGGGCGAGTCCGAACAAGAAGCGCGGCAAAACCGAAATCAGCGGGTTCTGGAACAAGAAGTCCAGAGGCGTCTGCGGACGCATCCAGGCGATGGCCAGCGACGAAAGGCCGAAGGCCAGGGCGACGGCGATGCCGACCCTACGGCCGCCGTAGACGCCGCCGATGAGGACGGGAAGGTGCAACAATGTAATCGAAACGGCGCCGAACCCGATGAATCCGAGATACGGCACCGCGGCCATCACGATGATGATCGCAAGCAACATCGCGATGACGGTCATTTCCTTGGTTCGCAAATGTGTCATGGCATGGTCTCCCAAATGTCAGGCCCTTGAACAAGGGTCCCGGTATTATGATGCCTTGATACGTGTCAAACGTTCGCTTTGATCGTCTCGTAGGTCTTGCGGTCGAACGATTTCACCAATTGTATCAACATCGCTTTCACCGCTTCGTAGTCGTCTTCGTGGATCATCGACGTCGATGAATGGATGTAACGTGCCGGCATGCCGATCGTCGCGACGAGCACGCCGCTTTGAGCGAGCTGCACGCGTGCGGCGTCGGTGCCGCCCTTCGATTGATAGTGCTGGAAAGGTATCCGATGCTTTTTTGCAAGCGTCTCGATGTGTTTTTTCATGCCGCGGTGCATGATCGCTCCAGGGTCGTAAAAACGGACCAAGAAGCCTTTTCCGATCTTTCCGCTGATGTCGTCTCCACCGAATGAATCGGCGCACGGCGAGGCGTCGACGGCGAGAAAAATGTCGGGTTGTACGAGCCCCGCAGCGGTTTGCGCACCGCGGAGACCGACTTCTTCTTGTACGGTCGCGCCGGCGTACAGTGAACACGGCAGCGTTTCATCCTTGAAGGTTTGCAGGATTTCAAGGGCCATCGCGCAACCGAAACGGTCGTCCCAGGCTTTACTGATGTGCTTCTTGCCGTCTTTCGTCGTCACATAGACGTTGTGCGAGATGATTTGTTGGCCGACCTTGACGCCGAGTTCTTCGGCGTGTTCTTTCGAATCGGCACCGATGTCCAGCCGCAGGTCCTCGAACTTGAACGGTTTGCTTTCCGCTTTGGCGCCCCGGGTCAGATGGGGCGGTTTCGAGGCGGTCACCCCGGGAATCTGATCGCCGGCGTCGGTGTGGATGACCATGTGCTGTGCCAAATAGACATGACCGTTCAT
>SLPE01000117.1 GCA_007132145.1 Candidatus Izemoplasma sp. | reverse complement strand
TGCCGCACATCAGGACGCCGTCGGGCGCGTAAGCGGCGATGTCGCGTTTCAAGCGGGCCGCGTTGTCATGCAAAGCGAACGTGAACAGTTCGAGATCGTTGTGGAGCGCGGCGCAAAACGCCTGCGCATCCCCCGTGCGGACGGCTTCCAACACGTCGCGGATCGAAACCTCGCTCAGAGCGTCTGTCTCGACGCTACGGTAGACATCTTCCGTCCGGACGGCGAAAGGCGGGTTGATCAACAGGACATCCTCAAACGGCAAGACGCCTTCAACGGGGGTCACGATGTCGCCGCGCCCTTCGATGATACTCAAGGTGTCGCTGATGCAATAGGGGATGTCGGAACCGAAACGTGCGCCGATATGCCGCAAGGTCTTTTCATCCAGACCGAGTTCGAACATCCGGTTGAGACCGCGTAGCGTCGCGGCCGCGTCGGCGCTGCCGCCACCGAGCCCCGCAGTTAGGGGAATCCGTTTTTCAAGACGGATTTCGACACCGCGACGGACGTCGTAGGTTTTCAGGACATGACGGGCGACGCGATGGACGAGATTGTCTTCGACGTTTTCGGTGATGACGCTCGACGTCGTCAAAACGACGCCTTCCTCATCCCTTTCGAAGAAGTGGAGGGTGTCGTGTAAGGCTAGCGGAGCGACCAGACTCTGCAAGTCATGGTAACCGTCTTGACGCTTCCTCACGATGCGCAAGAACACATTGAGTTTCGCATGCGCGTTCTCTTTCATCGTCTACCTCCCCTCAAGGTGCGTGCATGATGCGGGCCAGTCGGATGAACGCTTCGAGGTCGAGCGTCTCAGCGCGAACGCCGGGGTGGATTCCGGCTTGTTTCATCTTCTCTTCCAAGGTGTCCTTGGCGTGTTCTGAAAACACGGAAAGATTGTTCAAGAGCGTCTTCCGCCGATGGCGGAACGACGCTTTCACCAAGCGGAAGAAGTAAGATTCGAGCGAACGCTCCAGACGTTGCTCGCGCTTCGTCTTCAAGACGATCACCGCGCTTTCGACCGCGGGCGCGGGCATGAAGAGATGCCTCGGCACCTTGAAGGCGAATCGGTGCTCGCTACGATAACGGATCGCGACCGACAAGGCGTTGTAGTCCTTGGTTTTCGGTACCGCACTCAAACGACGCGCGACTTCATATTGGACCAAAACGACCATCCGGTCGATTTTCGTCGTTTCTTCAAGACACTTCATGATGATCGGCGTCGTCGCATAATAAGGGAGATTGGCGACGAGCACGATCGACTCGGCATCACCGAGATGGGTTTCGATATCGGCGTCGAGGTCTTGTTTCAGGACGTCTCCGTGTTTGAGGGTCAACCGCTCTTCGGAAAAGGTTTCCTCGAGCATCCCGATGAACGCTTCGTCGATTTCATATGCGAGCACGTGGCGAGCGCGACGGACGAGTTGCGTAGTGAGGTTTCCCGTACCCGGACCGATTTCGACGACCCCAGTCCGTTCGTCAAGCGCCGCTGTGTCGGCGATCTTCTCGAGCATGTTCTTGTCGACGAGAAAATTCTGCCCGTAGTGTTTCTTGATGCGAATCCTGTTTTGGGAAAGTGTCGCCTTCGTTTCTTTACGGCCATATGTCGCCATGGTCACCTCGACCTCCTTGGTGTCGGAACGTTTCATGGTCAGTCGTTCGGAAAAAATCGTCGCCGCTTTTCGTGAATGACGATCCGGATATGGCGTTTGAGGACTTCGATCGCTTGATTGCCGGAAGAAGCGGCTTCTCCGTCAATGGTCCACTTGCGGTGATGCCCGGTGTATATCTTGGCGTTCTTCGTACGCAAACGGACGACGCCCGGAACTTTCGGCGACTTGATGAGGAAGGTGACGATATAGAGGAGATTGTTCAAGAACGGGATGTAGCGGAAGGCGACGATGTCGATTTCACCGTCGTCGAGCACGGGATTGCGAATGATGTTCAAGCCTGCGACGCGGCGGGAGTTGAGCGCGAGGATCAAAGAGAAGTACCCTTTGATGACTCCGTGGTCGTGGTGAATTTCCGTTTTGATCATCGGCATCGTGAAAAACTCCTTGACCCCGGTAAGCAAATAGGCGAAATAGCCGAGAGTGCGTTTCAACTTCGAGCGTGTCTGGTAACTGATGGCGACATAGTTCCCCAGCGCGGTGACATAGAGGAAGTACCCGTGCGAACTCCTAGCGATGTCCATCTCCACGACACAATCCTCGCGGATGATGTCGAGCGCCTTGTCGATGTTCTTGGGAATGCCGAGGGTCTTGGCGATGTCGCATGCGGTTCCGGAAGGGATGTAGGCGATTTTCGGACGGTGCTCGTTTTCGGCGAGTCCGTTCACGCACTCGCTCAATGTGCCGTCGCCGCCGGCGACAAGGAGCGTGTCGACACGCTCGCAACACGCTTCCTTGACGATTTCAATCGCGTGACGGGGGTATTGCGTCGGTTTGACTTCGACGTCGTAGCCCATCGCTTCGATGTCGGCGACGACCCGCTCGAGCGCAGCGGAGAACCGCTTTCTTCCGCTGGCGGGATTGTATACGATCCAACACGTCTTCATCGGCGTTTCCCCTTTCGTCGTCCTTGAAGGAAACGCGCTCATCACGGGTTCATTCGACGAGCGCTTGTGCCGCGGTGATGATCGCGGTGTTGTACACGTCGTTTTCGCAACAGCCGCGAGAAAGATCGTTCAACGGTTTGTTCAACCCGGCGAGAATCGGTCCGATCGCTTCGAATCCGCCGAGTCGTTGGGTGATCTTGTAGCCGATGTTTCCGGCGTTCAAATCGGGGAAGATGAAGGTGTTCGCACGGCCGGCGACGTCGCTGTCGGGGTATTTCTTTTGCGCGACGTCCGAACAGACGGCCGCATCGAATTGCATCTCTCCGTCGATGGCGACGCCCGGTGCGGCCTTTTTGGCGATTTTTACCGCTTCCCTGACCTTCTTCGTCTCGTCGGTCTCGGCGCTTCGGTTCGTCGAGAATGACAGGAAGGCGACCTTGGGTTCGAGTCCGAACATCGCGGCGGCCTTGGCGGATTCGACGCCGAAGGCGGCGAGCGTCTTCGCGTCCGGACACGGATTCAAGGCGCAGTCGGCCATGATGTAGACTTCGTCTTTGCGGATCATCAGGAAGTATCCGAAGGTCTTGTCGACTCCGGGTTTCGTCTTGATGAGCTGCAACGCCGGTCGCACGGTGTCGCCCGTCGAATGGACGGCGCCGCTCAAAAGCCCGTCGGCTTCTCCCGAATGGACGAGCATCGTTCCGAAATAATTCGGGTACTTGATCAGTTCGCTCGCTTCCTCGTACGTACATTTCCCGGCACGTCGTTCGACGAGCGATTGAATCAGTTCGTTCGTCTGCGGATAGGTGTCGGGGTGCAAGAAACGAACGCCTTCGAGCGGTCCGGACGTCGTTTCCTTTCCAATGAGGACCGGCTCGAGCAACTTTTCGGCGGCGAGCCGTTTTGCGGCGGTTCGGACACGCTCGTCCTCCCCTTCGGGAAAGACGATGCGAATCTCTCTTCCGCGTATCGCATCTTTGAGTTTTTCCATGATGTCGCTCACATGCATCACTCCTGTCGCTTATATTATAGTGAATTCAAGGCTTTTTTCAAAACCTAAAGAAAAACATCCGACAAAAATCTTGGGGCATGTTAGAATGGGAACAGGTGATGCCCATGAACCGTTTCGACACGGTATTGTTCGACCTCGACGGGACGCTCGTCGACTCCAATGAAGTCATCATCCGCAGTTATGCGCACGCTTTTTCGACCGTTTTGCCGGATGTCTTCGTCTCGAGAGAAGACATCATTCGCCAGATCGGTCCGCCGTTGCATGCCATCTTCGGCCGCTACACGCACGAGGCGGACATCGTAGAGAAACTCGTGCAAACGTACCGGCGCCACTATGTCGAACATGAAACCGGATTGACCCGTCCCTATCCCGATGTCGAAACGGTCTTGCACACCCTCGCCGAGGCGGACGTGCAAACCGCGATCGTCACGACCAAACTCGCCGAGGCCGCTTGGCCGGTCATTCGTCGTTACGGTTTCGACGACTGTATCGACACCTTCGTGTTCCTCGACGATGTCTCTTGTCCGAAACCGGACCCCGAACCCGTCTTTCTCGCCCTTTCGCGCTTCGGACGTGTCGGCGAAGCGGTGATGGTCGGTGACAACCAGGGCGACCTTCTCGCCGCCCGGAACGCCGGCATCGCCTGTGCGGGTGTCGCTTGGAGCATCAAAGGAGAAGCGCATCTTGCGGAAGTCGAACCCGATATCATGTTGCGGTCGATGAAGGATCTGTTGGACTATGTCGATTTCTCAGGAAAGGAGTTGTGAGTATGGCTTGTATCTTCTGTAAGATCATCGCCGGAGAGATTCCCGCCCACAAAGTGTATCAAGACGATGCCGTCGTCGCCTTCCTCGATATTTCACAAACGACGAAAGGGCATACCTTGATCGTTCCCAGACGACATGTCAAAACGGTGTATGACTTGTCCGCCAAGGAGGCTTCGCAGATTTTCGGCGTCGTTCCCGAACTCGCCAACGCCTTGCGTAGAGCGTTCTCCCCGATCGGGCTCAACGTCCTCAACAACAACGAGCGCCCCTTGCAAAGCGTCGATCACGTCCATGTGCACATGATTCCGCGCTACGAAGACGACCGCTTGAAAATCGGGATGCCCGATCATCACGATGCCTTGCGTACGCAAGACTACGAAGACATCAAGCAGAAAATCCTGGACGCGCTTTCGTGAAGCGCGTCTTTTTTTTGCCTTCGCTCGCCGTGTCCTGTCGAGGTGACGCTGTTGATTCCAACCAAAAAGGCGTCTGCGGAAACGCCTTTTCGATAGAGAGGATTCAGTTTTTCAAAAGGAATGCCGTGACCGTGTCGATGAAGCGTTGCGGATCGTCGACAAGGGGTGCGTGCGAGCCGTTTTCCCAGATGACGGGTTCGACATGCTTCAGCGTCGCGACGAGCGCGTCAAAAAGCCCGCGGGGAATGACGAGGTCCTTTTCACCGTGGAAGGCGAGTACGGGCATGGTAATGTTCTTGATGCGGCCGTCGCCTTCGACGAGGCCGTTGTACGCATCGGAGATGTTGAAGGTCATGAGCGCCCAGTCGACGTCGACGAGATTCCTCTGTTTCATCGTCTCGGCGATGAAACGCGTGAACATCCCTTCATCGGGCGTGCTCACGTTGAATATCCCGTTTTGCCAAAGCATGCGCATGAATGCTTCGTCGCCGCGTTCGAGTGCGTCGGCGATCGGTTTCACTTGCACGGGATCTTGTGCCATCTCGTCTTTCGTCTTGTAGATGTCTCCGATGACCGGTTGCATGTTTTCGTCCTTTTTGAAGACGGGGTAGCCGGTATGCGGTGCGCTTTCGATGAGAACGAGCGTCTTGACGCGCTCCGGATGATCGGCCGCCAAGGACATCGCCACACCGCCGCCCGTACTCCATCCGGCGACGTGCGCGTCATAGATGTGAAGCTCGTCCATCAGTTGCCGCACGTCTTCGGCGAAATCGTCGAGGCTTTCGATTGGGGTGTGGTAGGTCGAATCCCCGAAGCCTCGCAAATCGGGTGCGATGATGCGGAAGTGTTTCTCGAACCCTTCGAAAACGGGTTCGAAATGGCTACCTGCGCTCATGTTGCCGTGCAAGAGGAGGAGAACGGGGTTTTTGACGTCTCCCCTTTCTACGTAAGCGAGTGTTTCTCCATGATTCAGCGTGATCGTCTTCTTGTCCATCCTATCACCTCAAATGTCGTATGTTCGATGGTTCTCTTGAATGAACCCGATGATCGTCGACACGAACAGGTCCGGTTTTTCGTACATACTGGCGTGGCCGCATCCGTTGAACGTCACCAACCGTGCATTCGGCATTTTCTCGACGATCCGGGTTTGTTCGAAGGGCGGGGTCAAGTAATCGTGTTCGGAAGCGACGACGAGCGTCGGTACCTCGATGTTTCGCAGCGTTTCCGAAACATCGTGACTTTCTGCGCTCGTTGTCAGACGGCTCATCGCATCGAGAAATGCGGGGTCCGCGAAGACCGGAAGGACCTTTTCTTTCCGAGCCGCCATCCATTGCGGGTTGTCGTTGTAGAAATGCGGCGAATAGATCATCGGAATCGTGACGTGGTAATACGCTTCGGCGTTGCGGGTCTTGGCGACTTCGTTCCATCCCCGACCGATCGCTTTGAGCCAGTCGGTCGTTTTTTCGACGGCATTGAAAACGACGAGACCGTCGAGTCTTTCGGGATGCTTTGCGGCATATTGCAAGGCGACGTTGCCGCCGTAACTGATGCCGGCCAAGGTCATCTCTTGTAGATCGAGGGCGGTGAACAGCGCCTCGAGCATGTCGACTTGAACGGTTTGATCGTAGTTTCCGGACATCTTGCTGCTGCGTCCTTGGTCGAGCAGGTCGAGTCTGAGAAGCCGGACATCCTTCAAAAACGCCTCTTTGAAAGGCTCCCAACTGAGCGTCGACATCATGATGCCGTTGAGAATGACGAGAACGGGTTTTTTTGGATCACCTTCGAGCGTGTAATGGATGTCGTGCTCACCGTGTTCGAAGACGGCCATCTCAGACGTACCCGATTTCTTCGGCGCTTTTGAGAAGCTGTTCACGGAATTTCGGGTGTGCGACCGCGATGAGCCGTTGCACCCGTTCTTTGATGTTCGTCCCCCGGAGTTCGGCAATGCCGTATTCCGTCACGACGCGGTCTACATCGTTGCGAGAAAGACTGACGGCGGCGCCGGGTTTCAAGGTGGGAACGATCTTGCTCGTTTCGACACGTTCTCCGGTCGTTTTGTCCTTCACCATGGCGGTCGAGTAGAGGGCGATGAAACTCCGGCCGTTCTTTGCGCGTTGCGCGCCGGTCGCCGTGTCGGTCTGGCCACCGGTCCCGCTGAACTGGCGAGTCCCGATCGATTCGCTGCAACATTGCCCGGTGAGGTCGACTTCGATCGACGTGTTGATCGAAACTTGGTTTTCGTTGAGCCCGATGATGGCGGGGTCGTTGACGTAGTTCCCGTCGAGCATGAGCACACCGGGATTGTCGTCGATGAAATCATAGAGCTCCCGTGTCCCGAGAGCGAAGGCGGCGACCATCTTCCCTTTGTGCAACGTTTTCTTTTTACCGGTGACGGCACCGCTTTTGACCATCTTCATGAACCCCGTCGTCAACATTTCCGTATGGACGCCGAGGTCTTTTTTGTCGAGGAGTGCGTTGGCTACGGCGTTAGGAATGCCGCCGATACCGAGTTGGATGACATCGCCGTCGTTGATCTGCGAAGCGATCAGTTCGCCGATACGGCGGTCTTTTTCATTGGGTTCGGCATCGGGGAGTTCCGGTGCCGGGTAATCGACCTCGATAAAATAATCGACGTCATCTGTGTGGACCTCGAGGTCTCCGTGGGTTCTCGGGAGATGAGGATTGATTTCAAGGATTACGATGTCCGCCGCTTCGATCATCCGTTTTTCGTAGACGTTCGAGAGCGATAGCGACACATACCCGTGCTTGTCGGGCGGAGTGGCGTTGCCGACATAAATGTCGGGCTTCTTGTGGGACAATCTGCGAACACCGGCGAAATGGAGTTGATTCGGGATGAAAGCGATGTTCTTGTTGGGGAAGGCTTTACGAAGGTCGCCGGAGAAGAACCAGCTGTTCACAGTGAATGTGTCCTTGTACTGCGGATTGACCATGAATTCATAGGGATGCATCGGCAGACAGTTGTCTACGCTGACATGGTCGATGCGGGAAGCGATTTCGTGCAGACGCATGAAGAAGGCGCGGCCTTCGCTGGCGGCCATGCCGGCGACGATGTGGTCGTGGTTCTTGACCTTTTGCAATGCTTGTTCCATGGATATGGTTTCAGCCATGATGCGCTCCTTCCAAAACAGGACCTCAGGCGGCGACTAGTCGCCGCCTCGGTCCCGAAAATGTGCTTTGTGACGATGTTCAGTCTTCCGGTGTTTCTTCTACTGTTTCGTCTTCAGTTTCTTCTACTGTTTCGTCAGCGAGAATGGAATCGATGGATTCGATCGGACGGATGGTGACCCACTCATAAACGGGTTCCTCTTCAACGATTGTGACCGTCGCTTGAAGCAAAGCCATCGCTTGTGTGCCTACACGTCTGCCGTTCGCGAAGTCGACGATGCCCCCGAAGGGATTTTCGACAGGTTCGCTTTCCATCGCATCGATGAAGCTTTCCCATGTCAATTCGTCTTCTCCGACGCGTTTGAGACCTTCGACGAAGAAGTGTGCGGCGATCCAACCGGCCATGGCGAATGCATTGGCTGCCCATTCGGCATCAACGGTCGTTGCGAAATCCCAATAGGCGTCGCTGAAGCCCATTTCGCCTTCGGGGTCCATGATGTCGATCCAGGCGTTGGCGTAGAGGTTGAACTGTCCTGAGGCGATTTCTTCGCTGACGTCTTCGATGAACGTCGCATCGGCGCTGACATAACTGGTAAAGACCGGCAACGTGTTCCCCGCGGTGTAGAGGTCTTGGATCATGATTTTGGCGGGTTCTTGGTTGGCGGCGGCGATGATGGCGTCGACGCCGGCGTCGAGAAGTGAATTGACGGCTGCACTGTAGTCAATTTCTTGAAAGTCGACGATTCTTGTGACGAGTTCGATGCCTAGGAGAGCGGCTCTGATTTGGGCGCCGGCGAGGATACCTTCCCCGGCATCGTCATTGGTGTAGATGACGCCGATTTTTTCTACGTCGTATTCGGCGGATGCCCGAGCGACGAGTACTTCTCCTTCAGCGTCGAAAATCGGTTGTACAGGGAATGAAGCGCGTGCTCCGCCGGTCGCTTCAAGGTTGAACAGCGGGCGGATGCCGGTGGCGTAATAGACGCGGGGAATGCCGATTTCGTTCAAGTAATCGCGCGTCGCGCCGACTGTCGGGGTGCCGAAGTGTCCGACGAAGGCGAAGATTTCGTCTTCTTCGACGAGTTGTTGGGTGAAGCCCATGCCGAGTTCCGGGTTGAACTCATCGTCGTAGTGAACCCATTCGATGGTGCGTCCGGCGATGCCCCCCTCTTCGTTCACGCGGTTGAAATACGCTTGGATGGCATGGTTGAAGGGAATACCGACGGCTGCGAATCCTCCGGTCGTCGCCGCGGCGTTGCCGACGAGAACCGTCGTGTCCGTGACGCCTTGCGTTCCTTCATCCCGCGGCCCGCAAGCCGCAAGGGTGAGAAGGCCGATGAATAGAACTGCTGCGAGTAAGAATTTCTTCATGCAATGATCCTCCTTAGATTTTTTTATGGATGCTTTTATTATTGCAAGTCCGTATCGACGGACGACTTGCCTCATTTACCGAGATACGCTTCAATCAGGGTTTCATCCTTGATGAGTTTTGAAGCGGGCCCTTGTTGGACGATTTCACCGAGTTGCAAGACATAGCCGTAATCGGCGATTTTCAAGGTCTGCAAAGCGTTCTGCTCGACGATGAGCACGGTGATTCCCTGTTTGTTCAAGGCTTCGATGACGGTGAAAATCTCTTTGACGATCAACGGCGCGAGTCCTAGAGAGGGTTCGTCGAGGATGAGCAACTCGGGCGTCCGCATGAGCGCTCTGCCGATGGCGAGCATTTGTTGTTCACCGCCCGAGAGGGTTGCTGCGACCTGGTCCTTCCTTTCTTGAAGGACGGGAAATATCCGGTAGACCTTGTAGAGGTTCTGACGAATCATCTCTTTTGCGTTGAGGGTGATTTCAATGTCGTCTTCCTCGACATCTCGTTGCGTCTCAAGGGCTTTCCTGATCAATTTTTGAATGCGTCTGCTTTTCGCGGATTCGACAATCTCCTGGACTTTCATCGTATGTTTTTCGATGGTGAAAGCCCCGATCATCAAATTTTCAAGGACGGTCAAATCTCCGAACAGCCTTCTCCCTTCGGGCGATTGGATGACCCCTTTCTTCGTAATCCGTTCCGGGGGCGCTTTCGTGATGTCTTCTCCCTTGAAACGGATCGTTCCGGCATCGGCGGGAATCAATCCGGAAATCTTTTTGAGCAAGGTCGTCTTCCCGGCGCCGTTGGCTCCCAAGATGGCGACGATGTCGCCTTTGGCGACCGTCAACCCGACCCCTTTCAAGGCTCGAATCGGGCCGTAAGAGACATGTAACCCCTCGATGTCGAGCAACGGCGTCTTCGTAGGTTTTTGCGTGTTTTTTGGAGAAACGTCCTTCTTCTGTTTATGGTCTGCCATGGCTACGCATCCTTCCCGAGATAGGCTTCTTGAACATCGGGATGCCGTTGGATGTTCTTAGGGGTGTCCATCGCGAGGAACTTCCCGAAATTGATGGCGCATACGCGATCGCAAATGTTCATCACGAATCCCATGTCGTGCTCGATGAGGATGACGGTCGTGTTGAAGGTATCGCGGATTTCGTGGATGATGCGTTCGAGTTCGTCGGTTTCGGAATCGTTGAGTCCCGCCGCCGGTTCATCGAGGATGATCAAGCGCGGGTCGGACATCAATGCTCTGGCGATTTCGATTTTCTTCCGGATACCGTAAGGTTGTCCGCCGGCGTATAAATCCTTGATCGGCGTAAGCTTCAGGAAGTCGAGGATTTTCAACGCCTTTTCTCGGATTTCACGCTCTTCTTTAGCGGCGGGGAATCTGAGGATGTGTTTGAGCACACCGCTCTTGAACTGGTTGTGCGCGCCGACCAGGACATTGTCGATGACTGTGAGGTCCGGGACGAGCTCGACGTTTTGGAAGGTCCTTGAAATGCCCTTGTCGATG
>SLPE01000001.1 GCA_007132145.1 Candidatus Izemoplasma sp. | reverse complement strand
GGGGAAACTCAGCAAGATTTGATTTGGGTTTACTTTCAGATGCTTATTCAGTAATAAAATTACCCATACCTTGGTATTTCAGAAAAGAAAGATGTATAAGAACACTTGTGAATTTCAAACCTGAAATAAAATTTAACACACCTAAAGTGGGTATTGAACATGATGCACTTGATGATTGTTATTTTCAAATAAAATATTGTACTGAAATTTGGAAACATTTAAATAAAAAATAAATGGAATTAAAATCAAATAAAATAAAGGATTTTAAAGAAATGGTCCATAAGGGGATGATTGAATGTTTCGAAAGGGATGGATATTTAGAACCAATCCTTTTTGTTCTTTTAAATGAAAACACACTTGTTATTTCAATCCCTAATGATTTTTTATCAAGTCAACAAGGAAAACAAATTTTAGCATCAAAAATAAAAGAATTTTGTCTTTTACCCGATGTGTTAGCAATTGCAATGGTAATTGAAGCATATGGTTTAAAAATGGATAATGATGATGAATTAACGAAAGAAGTTATTGATGGTAAAAAGAGAGTTTCAGAAACTGACGGTAAACAAGATATAATAATGATGATTGTTTCTACACCCGAAAAAGATGAAACTAAAATATATGGTGTTAATCTTACTGAAAAGAAAATCATTAACGATTTTGGAGAATCAGATAATTTTAAGGGGATATTCAGTGGTTTTTTTAATTGGAAGAGAAATTAATAAAATTTAAATATGAAATTAAGAACATTAAGAAAAATTAGCACAAAGGAGTTTATACACATCCAAGAAGGATTGATATTTACTTGTAGCACACCACACGCACTATCAAATAGTGCAACGTATGAAATTGTAAAGGAATTTTTTCTTAATAATTATCCTGAAATGGATTTTGATGATATTGAATTGGTTGAATTTGATTTATTTGAATCAGGTGTAATTGGTGCTGATATTAGAAATAAACTCTCACCATCACTTAATTTAATTTCTTTAATTAAATTATATTTAAAGGAAAGTGATGAAGAGTTAAAAATGAAATTGAAAAAACACATTGAACGTGAAATTAAAAATTCTGAAATAGGTATTAAATATATTGCAAATTTATTATAAAATGGGACGATATTCTAAAAAAGATATGATTGAATTTGCGAATTTTGCTAAAAGTTATCAATCATCACGAAAGGTTTCTGAAGCATATGACGCATATCGTAGTGGTAAAAGACTTGTAACTAATAATAATAAGAAATGAAAGAAAAACAATTAGAATTAAGAATGTATTTCTTTACAATATACCAATTAACTGGTATACAAGCAGGTATTCAATGTGGTCATGCAGCATTAGAGTATGCTCACAAATTTGGAGAAACAGAATTATTTATAAATTTTGTTGTTAATTATAAGACTTGGATTATTCTTAATGGTGGAACTACCAATACTATAAGGGATTTTGAAGGAATTTCATATGGTAGTTTAAATCAAATTGCGGATGAATTATTAAGTAATGATATAGATTTTTCATTTTTTCATGAACCTGATTTAAATAATGCACTTACTGCAGTTTGTTTCATTATCGATGAAAGGGTTTTTAATTATAAAGATTATCCTGATTTTGTCGATTGGTTGATGGATATTAAAATGTGTTCTGAGGCAAAAGAAGAAGCAATTAAAAACAATCCAGATTTATGGGTTAAATTTAAACTTTATCCTGAAACACAACAAGAAATGTTTCCTGAATATTATCAAGAATGGATTGAATTTATTGGAGGGAATAAAAATATTTTCCTCCGTGAATTAATAAAAAACAAAAAGTTGGCATAATGGAAAAATTTAAAATAAACTATTGTGAATATGTTTGTGGTTTTTTATTTTCAAACGATTTTAATAGAGTTGTCTTAATAAAAAAAAAGAGACCTGATTGGCAGAAGGGATATTTAAATGGTGTTGGTGGTAAAGTTCATTTCAACGAATCATGTTTGGATGGGATGATTAGAGAATTTCAAGAAGAAACAGGTTTATTAATAAAAAATTGGTTAGAATTTTCATCAATTGAATGTGTTAATTATACTGTTCATTTTTATTGGAGTACGTGTGATAACATAAACAATGTAAAAACAATGACAGATGAAGAGATTTTTATTATTGATACTTCAGAACTTCAACAATTGAAAATTGTAAATTCTTTATCATGGTTAATACCTTTGATTTTTGATAGGAACGTGAAGTATGCACATGTTTTAACACATAAATAATTGTATGAAAAAATTAGATAATATAAAATTTATAATAATAGCTGCGGTTAGTGTTGATGGAGTTATAGGTGTTGGTGATGTAATCCCTTGGAGAATACCTGAAGATATGAAACATTTTAGGGAAACCACTCTAAACAATATGTTGCTTGTCGGTTACAATACTTATTTTACACTACCACCAAAAGCACTTGAAGATAGAGAGTATGTTGTATTAAATGGTGCTAAACCGTTCAAAAATAATAGAATGAATGTTTATCAATTTAGATATCTTGATTCGGTTTTAGATGTATTATCACAAGCAGAAACAGTTAATAAAGTTTTTATTGCTGGTGGTGCAAACATATATGAACAATTTATTGACTACTGTGATGAAGCAATTATAACATACGTCAATAAAACATATCCACATGGTGATAAGAAATTTCCCATAGAAAAATTAAACAAAGATTTTAAAATTATAAAATCAGAACCTGGTG
>SLPE01000196.1 GCA_007132145.1 Candidatus Izemoplasma sp. | reverse complement strand
GCGAGCAGTTCGGGATGCGCTTCCAAGGTTTCGTTGCGGACGAGTGTCGCCGCATAATAAGAAACGAAATGGTTGAGGTCGTCTTCGAGGACGACGAGGTCGTGCTCGCGGATGCGTCCGTCGGTCGTGAAGACGATGATGACGTCGACCTCGCCGGCGCCGATCGCGGTGTAGGTCAGTCCGATCTGCATTTCGACGGTGTTCTCGAAAGCGGCGCCATAGGCGTCTACCAGGCTGTCGTAACCGTCTTCGCGCTCGTAGAAATCGTAGTTCGCGGCGAAAGTCAAGTCGAGCCCGCGCTCGAAGAGGTCGCTGAACGTTTCGAGTTCGAGCGCTTCTGCGACGCTGCGACGTACGGCGATGCCGTAGCCGTTGTTAAAGCCGTAAAGACCCATCCAACGGATGTCGAAGTCGCTTTCATAGGCGGCCTTGACTTCATCGTAGAGCGTTTGCGGGTCTTCGATGGGGTCGTTCTTGAGCACTTGCATCCAACCCGTCCCCGTGTATTCGGGGTAGATGTCGATGTCGCCCTTGAGCATTGCGGGGTGGATGTTGGAGGTGCCGCCACCGATGCCCTGTTTGTGTTCGATCGTGAGGTCGGTGTCTTGTTCGATGAGCAAGATGAGCATTTCCGCGAGGATGAACTGTTCGGTCATCGGCTTGCTCGCGATGACGATGTCGGCGCGGCGGGTGCAAGCCGAGGCGACCGCAAGGATGAAGACCAGGATGATGGTGATCGATACTTTTTTCATGTTTCATGACTCCCTTCTATTTTCCGTGCAGTTTGAGACGCAAGAATCGTTCGATGAAACCCATGAGCACATCGGTCACGACCGCAAGCAGCGCGACAAGCAAGCTGCCGGCGATCGTCAAGGCGCGGTTGTTGATGGCGATGCCCGCCCAGATCGGCACGCCGAGTCCGCCGGCGCCGATGAAGGAGGCGATACCGCCCAAGGCGATCATCATCACGAGCGTCGTACGGAAGCCGGCCATGATGACCGGTGTCGCAAGCGGCAGTTTGATACGAAACAGCAGTTGCGCTTCGGTACTTCCCATGCCAGTCGCCGCTTCGAGAATGCTCGCATCGACTTCTTTGAGACCGACATAGGTGTTGCGAATGAGCGGTAACGCGCCATAGATCGAGATGGCGACGATCGCGCTCGTGTTGCCGATGCCGGTGATGAAGACGAGGATGCCGAACATCGCGATCGAAGGAATGGTATAGAGAAACCCGCTGACGGCGAGCACGACGCTCGCCAGGCGTCGGCTGTACGTCATCGCGATGCCGAGACCGAGACCGATGAAGGCGACGATCGACACCGAGACGAAGACGATGTGGAGGTGCTCGAAGAAATAGCGGATGAAATCGTCCGAGCGGTCGCGATAGATGCCGAGAACGTCTTGGATCATCTTCTCACCTCGTCTTCTACAGTCTCCTCGCACGAAGGTCGTCTTGTGTGCGATGGTGTTTTCATTGTACTGCAATTGTGGTGTTGCGTCTTCTCAAACACAAAGAAAAAAACAGGGCGCGCCGAAGCGCGCCGTGAGGTCAGGATTGCGATGTGTCATTCGATCTCTTCGTCGCAAATGGCGAAGACGTCTTCACGGACGTTGAGTTCTTCGACATTGACGACGGTCTCGAGACGGAGGTTTTCGATATCTGGTGTGAGAAAGCCTTCTTTAAGCGGCTCTTCACGCATCAAGTCGGTGCTCAAGTACTTCTTGTTGTCGTCGGAGAAGACGGTGGCGACGATCTTGTCGGGGCCGATCTTTTCAAGCGCCTTGAGGACGCCGAGGAAATTCGCGCCTGAGGAGATGCCGACGCCCATGCCGAGTTCTTTCGCGAGCCTTTGCGCCATGATGATCGCGTCGCCGTCGTCGACTTCGACGACGTCGTCGAGGGTGTCGAGACAGACGATGTCGGGGATGAACTCGTCGCTGATGCCTTCGATGCGGTGTTTGCCGACCTTGTGCCCGGTCGAGAGCGTCGGCGAACTCGACGGCTCAAGCGGAAACAACAACGTGTTTCCGTCTTTTTCGCGCAAATACTGGCCGACACCCATGATCGTCCCACCGGTACCGACGCCGGCCAAGAAGGCGTCGGGTTCGAGCCCGAGAAAGGCGAGTTGATGGAACAGTTCCGGTCCGGTCGTCATCTTGTGCGCTTCACAGTTGTGCACATTGGAAAACTGTGAAGGCAAGAAGACCTCGGGACAGTCTTCGGCATAGGCTTCCGCGAGGGCGATGCTGCCTTTGAATCCTCCTTCTTCAGCGCTGACGAGACGAATGTCTGCACCGAAACTGCGGATCAAGTTGATCCGCTCCGGACTCATCCAATCGGGCATGAAGATGCGGACCTTGTGCCCGAGCGCGCTGCCGATCGCCGAGAGGGCGATGCCGGTGTTGCCGCTCGTCGCTTCGGCGAGGATCGTGTCGGATGTGAGGACGCCTTCCTGGTATGCTTTGTACAAGATGTAGAGCGCCATCCTGTCCTTGATGCTGCCGGTGAGGTTGTAGTGTTCGTGTTTGACATAGACATCACGCCGTTGCCCTTTGTACGTGCAACTGATCCTGCTCAACGGCGTTTCGCCGATCAATCGACACAAATGCTGAAACATCACGCTCGTATAGTGTTTCACACCGCAAACTCCTTTCTTCTCATGGGGACTCACGCAAACAAAAGGGACGGTTCCATGGCGAACCGCCCCTTCGTGAGGATCAATAGGGAT
>SLPE01000122.1 GCA_007132145.1 Candidatus Izemoplasma sp. | reverse complement strand
ACTCGTCCTCGATCCGTATTTCTCCGGCACGAAAGTCGCCTGGATCCTCGACCGCGTCGACCCCAAGCGCGAGCGCGCCAATAGCGGCGAACTGCTCTTCGGGACGATCGATACGTGGCTCATTTGGAAACTGTCCGGAGGGCGAGCGCATGTGAGCGATTATTCGAACGCCTCGCGGACGCTCCTTTTCAACATCGACACCTTGGCATGGGATGAGACGTTGTGTGAAATACTCGACGTGCCGATGGCGATGTTGCCTCAGGTGAAGTCGTCTAGCGAAGTGTATGCGAACACCCGTGATTTCAACTTCTTCGGCCGTGAAGTGCCGATCGCCGGTGCCGCGGGGGACCAACAAGCCGCCCTGTTCGGGCAGGCGTGTTTCGACCCCGGCATGGTCAAGAACACCTACGGCACCGGATGTTTCATGTTGATGAACACCGGCGAGAAAGCCGTTCGCAGCGATTCGGGATTGCTGACGACGATCGCCTGGGGCATCGACGGTTCCGTCCGCTATGCGCTAGAAGGGAGCATCTTCGTCGCCGGCAGCGCCGTGCAGTGGCTGCGGGACGCCTTGAAGGTCATTCCCGACGCCCCCGCCTCGGAAGCGCTCGCCAAGCGTGCCGGCAGCAACCAGGGCGTCTATCTCGTCCCCGCGTTCGTCGGTCTCGGCACTCCCTATTGGGACAGCGACGTCCGCGGTGCCCTTTTCGGCATCACCCGGGGCACCGACCGGGCCGTGCTCGCCAGAGCGACACTTGAGGCGATCGCTTATCAGAGTTGTGACGTGCTCAAGACGATGAATCGCGATTCCGGCATCGAGTTGAAGACGCTGCGTGTCGACGGCGGTGCCGTCGAAAACGATTTTCTCATGCAGTTTCAAAGCGACATGCTCGGCATCCGTGTCGAACGGCCGCTCATCCGTGAGACGACGGCGCTTGGTGCGGCGTTCCTCGCCGGTCTCGCCGTCGGGTTCTGGAAAGACAAGGAAGAACTCGCTACGCAATGGCACCTCGACAAGACGTTCGACCCGACGATGGATGAGAAGACTCGCGAAACGTTGTGCAAAGGTTGGGATGCCGCTGTCAAGGCGGCACGTTCCTTCAAGCCGGGCACTCGGACATGAGTGCACAGCGTAAAACGGAAGACAAGCGCCCGCCGGTCTTCGAAATCACCGGCGGTTTCATCCGTGAGGCGTGTCCCGATGATGCGCCGACGCTTTCGACTTGGTGGGCCGATGGCGCCGTGATGGAACACGCGGGATTTCCCGACGGCATCAAGACCGACCTCGACGCCTTGAAAGAGCGTCTGAGTAGCCAGAAGCCTGCCGACATCCTGTGGATTCTCGAAGACCGCTGTCACAAGCCTGTCGGCGAAATGCATCATCGGATCGCAGGAAAGGAAGCCGTGATCGGCATCAAGATCTGCGACCGGAGCGCGCAAGGCGCCGGTCTCGGACCCGCCGCCTTGAAGCGCTTGATCACCCATTTGTTCGAGTCTTTCGACATCGAGAAGATCGCCCTCGACACGATGATCGAAAACGTCCGCGCCCAACATGTCTACGCATCGCTCCGCTTCAAGAAGACCCGCATCGCCAAAGACGTCTGGAAGGACCAAAGGGGTCGCTTACGAACCGCAGTCGAGTACGAACTAGACCGCGAAACCTTCGAGGCGGACAGCGATTTTTTCCGCAACGGATGCATCAATCGCTCCAAGTCATAAGGAGGAGGGGATCGTCTTGTCGAAGACGTCGCCATCCTATGCGACGCTTGAGCGTGAAGGTCGTCTTACCGCGCGGGCCGAAGCGGCGCAAGCGAGCTACCGGTCTTGCGACCTTTGCCCGCACGCTTGCGGCGTCGACCGCACCCGGGGCGCTTTGGGCGTCTGTGGGGCGCCGGCGCATCCCGTAATCGCCAGTGTCGGCGCGCATCCGGGTGAAGAGCGCGTCCTCTTGGGTGAACGCGGCTCCGGGACGATTTTCTTTTCCCATTGCGCACTGCGATGCGTCTTTTGCCAAAACCGCGACATCGCGCACGACGGACTCGGCCGGCGCATCGATTCCCAAACCCTCGCCGGACACATGCTCGCCCTCCAAGATGCCAACTGTCCCAACGTCAACCTCATCACACCGACGCACTTCGTTCCCGACATCCTCGCCGCCCTCGCACAGGCCCGTCGCGACGGGCTGTGCATTCCGCTCGTCTACAACACGTCTTCTTACGAATGTGAGAAAACGCTCGAACGGCTCGAGGACGTCGTCGACATCTATCTCGCCGATTTCAAATTCAGCGACGACACGGCGGCCAAGCGTTATACGCATAGCGGCGCCGCCGATTACCCCACCGTCGCGAAAGCGGCCTTGAAACGGATGTATGCGCAAGTCGGCCCGCTCCGCCTCGACGACGAAGGCGTCGCAAGACGCGGCTTGATGATCCGCCATCTGATCATGCCAAACGACGTGAGCGGAACATCCCGTTTCCTCGAATGGCTCAAAGACGAACTCTCGACCGACGTGCATGTGAACATCATGGCGCAATACCAGCCGCCTTGGGACCGGCGCCACTATCCCGACATCGACCGCGGCATCACCGTGACGGAGTTCGTCGACGCCGTCGAGTATGCACTCGAACTCGGATTCAGCCGTCTCGATGAAGTGACGCTCATGCAATACGCCCGTGTGAAGGAGCGGATGTGACCTCACCCGGACAAGCCTCCATGCAAGCCGAAAAAAGACCGACTCGTT
>SLPE01000003.1 GCA_007132145.1 Candidatus Izemoplasma sp. | reverse complement strand
TGTTTGATACATTATTTTCGTTCTTGGTTGCACTCAAGAAATATACCTGCTGATCATTTCCGTTAGTGCCTTTACATTGAAGGGCTTTGCTATGTAGTCATTGCATCCGGCATCAAGGCTTTTCTGCCGGTCTTCGGTCATGGCATACGATGTTTGCGCGATGATGGGTAAATGTGGGAAGAGAGCCCGAATCTCTTGTGTGGCAGTATATCCGTTTTTTTTCGGCATGCGTAAGTCCATCAGGATCAAATCAATGTCATTTCTTTGCAAACAGATGTCCACGGCTTCCTGCCCGTTTTTTGCCCAAAGAAGGGTAACACCGGTTTTGTGTAATCCAATTTCCAGCAAGAGGAAATTTGTTTCCACATCCTCGGCTACCAGGATAATTTTATTGCGCCAGTCAATATCCATGTCTTCCTAACTATTCATACCTGTTTCGTTGGTTTATACATCCTGTTGCTTGGGTATTGTGAAAGAAAATGTTGAACCCTTGTCTGGAATGCTTTCCACCCATATTTTGCCACCGAGATGATTTACAATTGCTTTTGATATGGCCAATCCGAGCCCTTGCCCCTCATTTTCAGGCTGATGGTCAACCGTTACTTGCATAAACCTGTCAAATATCACTTTTTGCTCTTCCTGCTCGATGCCAATTCCTGGGTCTTTAACAAAAAACAATAGTTTGTGTTCAGTGATGCTACAGCCAAATTCGATGGTGCCTGTTTCCGTAAACTTTATGGCGTTGCTCATTAAATTAATCAGAACCTGCTTAATCCGGGTCCGGTCAGAGATCAGGTGGTTGTGCTGAACCGGCAGCTTGGCTCGCAGATTCATCTTAACTTTACCGTTGTTTATTTTAGCACTATGCGCAAAGTTTTCTGCCACTTCTGATAAGAGCTCATTCACATCAAAATTTTTACAGTTCAATGGCATCATCCCTGCTTCTATCCTCGACAGATCAATGATGTCGTTAATGAGTTCAAGCAGGTGGTTGCCATTTTCATTGATTATTCTCAGCAATTGGTTTCTCTGTTCATTATCATCAATTTCGGGCAGCAGTTGCGAAAAGCCGAGGATGGCATTCATCGGCGTACGTATCTCGTGGCTCATGTTGGCCAGGAAGGCCGACTTCAGCTTGTCTGACTGTTCGGCACGTTCTTTGGCTTTTTGAAGCTGTATGGTGCGTTCCTGTACTTTTTGCTCGAGGTTCTTGTTTGCTTCTGTGATTTCGAGCTGCCGGGTGTCCAGCTGTTTGTTGAGATAATAATCTCGCCTCGTGAAGAATTCAATGTTGTATGCCGCCATCATCCCAATAACATTTGCAGCAATAAAGAAAAAATTATTGTTGATGATGAGTTCGCCTGGGGCATCTGAGAAAAATATTGCTGCGGCATTATAAATTATCAATAACGACCATCCGGCTATGCTTGCCAATAAAAACCTCAGTTTGATAAAAAAGTATCCTGCAAACAGTACGAGCATCAAGCCACCATAATAAGCGTAATTACCGGGCGCCATGGCAAGCATAACTACTATGCCAAAGCCTCCCAGCATAAACGAGAACATGAGCAACTGTTGCCATACTTTTCTGAAAAAAGAAAAATAGGAGAGGACGATCACGCTTGTGAGAAAAGGGATTACCACCGCAAAACGGATAAAAAAGAACTCTCTGCGATATTCGGGAACAATAATCGTGTCGAGAAATCCAAACGCAGCGTATAAAAGCGCTACCAGGAAAAATGCGAGGCGAAACTGCCACAGTGATTCAGCAAAGTATTTGTCGCGAAAAGCGCGCTCATCCTTTTTGGGAAATGATAAGGTGTAAGGATTAACCAGCATCTTGCCAGAACTGTGTTCTGTTCCGGTGTCTTTGTCCTTTAGGCTGTTGGTCGGGTTCATTTCGCGAAATGATCATAGTGACATAATGGCAAATTTAAGGTTTTTTTTGTTATAAAAGGCTGAGATAGCAGTTTCCTGCGGGTTAAGCATCAAAGGGAAGGGCAAAACAAAAAACAGAGCCCTTTCCTTCTTCGCTTTCCGCCCAGATCCTGCCGCCGTGTTTTTCAACAAATTCCTTGCAAAGGATCAATCCCAGGCCGGTTCCTTTTTCCAGCTTTGTTCCGGGCGTGGTGTCGCTAGCATCAATACGGAATAGCCTTTCAATCCTTCCCGGAGCAATGCCCACGCCGGTATCTTTCACGCAAACAATTATTTCCCCGGGTGCTTTCCTTGCTGTAATGATGACTTCGCCCCCCTCCCCGGTAAATTTGATGGCATTTGAAACCAGGTTTCGTATTACGGTGCCGATCATTGACTTATCAGCAAAAGCAATAAACTTGTCGGGTACATCATTTTTGACGGTGATTGATTTTTGAACGGCAATGCTTTCAAACAACAGCAGGCTGTCTTTAATGAGCTTGCTTAACACAATGTACTCCGGTTCAAATATCATTTTACCTGTTTGACTATAAGCCCACTCCAGGAGGTTCGACAGCAAGTCCATGGCTTGCTTCGACGATTGCATGATAATTCCGGCGTATTTTTCAATGCTTTCATAATCATTTATCCTGACTTGTTCCAGTAGCAATTGACTAAACCCAATGATGGAGTTAAACGGGCTCCTGAGGTCATGGGCAATGATTGAGAAGAACTTATCCTTGGTGAGGTTAAGCTCAAGCAAGCTTGCTTCGCTTTCGCGCAAGGCTTTCTCTGCCCGTTTACGTTTGGTGATATCGGTTTGCGATCC
>SLPE01000184.1 GCA_007132145.1 Candidatus Izemoplasma sp. | reverse complement strand
TCTGCAGCGTCCTTATAGGAATTCTTATGTTTTAGTACCAACGAATCCTATTAAGAGCCGGTGCAGACCTCATATCTACGCGCTAAGCGTACCCGTGATTAATCTCAGACACAGGTTAAAGTGTCAAATAAAAAGGAGAATATAATGAAAACAAAAAATAGTAATTCAATGGTAGGGATTAACATCATTGCAGCCCTCACTATAATTACCGGGGTTTCGCTGTCCGCACAACCGTGGGAACACGGCAATGGAACTGAAGGGAATCCTTATCTAATAGAGGACACTAATGATTTATATGAAATTGGAGCTATTGAGAATCAGCAATATTTAGTACCTTCAGAACTCCTGACCTCAGGGATTATTAAATGATACTAAATCGTAGCAAAGCCGGAGATTCGTACCGGGGAATTTAGTTTCAGACTTATTCAATTCTTCACATATATTCTTCACAACTTTATCTAATGATTTACTAGATTGATTGTGTAACAAAACGTTTATCACTTTCTTTTCTTTATCAACTACTAAATCAATGTCAGTTTTAAATAATTCTCGTATCAGATTGCGAGATTCATCTTTGTGAGACATATAATCACGAGCTATTCTAACTAAGCAAGTTTCTGCACGGTAACTGATCATTTTTATTGTATCAATAAGCAGTTTTTTATCAGCAGCTAATCCTTTAAACTTATGAGATTCTGGAAGTTGGCTATACTGTATGTGTTTAGGTGTGTCTTTTCGCTGCTGTTTTAGTTTTGTTAATTCGGACTCCATAATCTCAATATCTTCGACAAGTTCGGCTTTCTTGTTTTCTTCTTTCAGCTTTTTAGCTCCTGAAAGTGAGTCGGGAACATGATAAGTAGAAAATTTTGCCCGCACTCTTTGCAGATAAGAGGCTGCTTTTTTGACACGATACTCTAACGCTCGATAATCTGGGTTTACAACTGTTTCGGTATCTTTAATGTCTTTTGTTTCATATTCAATAAGTTTATCTATACCATAGTGTTCCATCATATATTTAAAAAAGTTTTCTTGATACCATCTACTAAACATAGCAACAGCAAGTTTACCCGTTTCAGTATGAAAATCTGTGCTGATTATTGAGGTCTGATGACCCGATTCGGTTAGCTTCCTGATTTCTCTTACCCAAATCTTTCCGCCAAGAAATGTCCCCCGTTCAGCTAATTTCATGTCTGTAACTTCCCCGTTTTTCATGATTACTTTGACTTGCATAAATTCATCATCCGACCATCTGTCAGAATGATATTTTCTGTAAGTACAGACAGCTATTCGATGTTCCCATAATTCTTTGAAAAAAGCAGGGCTATAGCCTTCCCTGTCAAATACAATCATAAACCTTGAAAGAGTACGATCAGACGTAAATTCCTCTTGAGATGGTTGACAAGGAACTGCTTTAATTAACTCGGGAATGATCTCTTCTCGGAGAACCTTAATAAGACCGGAGTTTACAGATTTACGAACAACAAAAAAAGGACGTCCGAGAAAATCATTCACCCAATAATCTATCTCTCCTCGTAAACATAACTTCTGCCTGGTTACGTATTTGGCAGGAAGATTAGTTTGCTTACCATGATATACTCTGACGTGACCATCAACATAAAAAACACCAAAGGAATCCGGGGTTGACTGCATCCAATGCTCAGATAACTCAGCACTCCAAGACTTTACCCGCCCTTGTGATGACAACTCAGATAGTTTAGAACGGAGCGTTTTAACCTCTGGAACTCTATCAAGACCTATTAGTTTGCCAAACTCCCCAGGAGAAACATTACGAAGATTTTCCAAAGATTTAAGACGTAAAAGCGGCATAAAAGCCATAGTTAAAAAAAGTTGATCGATTGTATAATAGCCCGGCTCAAGCTTATAGTATTCTTTTAGATACTTTAGTAGTCCATTTTCCAGCAAAGCCGGTACGGTAAAAAGTACTCCACCAAAAGGAATATCTTTATTATCGGAAAATCTGGGCTCTGACTCCAACAACCCACGAGATGCTAATAATCGCTCATCTAAACGAGTACAGCCATAACCCATAGAAGACATTACATCTTCTCGGACCCTATCACTTTTCGCCGTAGATGCAACTAAAGTTTTTTTTTACGAAGCTTACCTTTTTTAATTGCTTTTCTTATGGTATCTTTCTTCACAGATACCAACTCAGAAATCTCAGACACAGAAATACCTCTATCAAGATAATCCTGTATCTCATTAAGCTTTTCTTCTGTTAGCACTTTTGCTGCTCTAACTGCCCGGGGCTTATAAAATTCCTTAGGACCACCTTCTGTATATTTCTTTACCCATCTTTTGACTGCAAGTGAGTTCACTCCAAAGGCTTTTACTATCTCTACCTGCTTAGCATTACCGGTCACATAAAGTTGGCTGACAAACATCTTGAAACTGTTAATATCGGTCTCTTCATGACGGAAAAGTGGCATTACATCATTAAAATACCATATATGTCCATCCCGCTTAACATAGCTTATACGAGAATTGATATAGGATATGTCTTCCGAGTAAAAAGGTAATAACATCTGTGGCATTGTCTGCTCCTATTTCAAGTGTTGGTAACATCTAAAAATCCTGTGCAAAGCTGTCTATATTTTTCTAAATATGATCTATATGATTGATCTGCAACGCAGTAACAAAGATGAACAAAAATATGGGGTCAGGAGGTCTGACCTTATCAATAATATTGACTGCGTCGAGCTCATAAAAAGACTAGTTGCCGTACTTCGTC
>SLPE01000171.1 GCA_007132145.1 Candidatus Izemoplasma sp. | reverse complement strand
GAACGTCCGGAAGTCCCGCGCGCACACCGGACAGTAGCAGGCGACGAGGTTGTCGTCGCTGAAGTAGCCGTCGTACCCGGCTTCGGCGATCAGACGGACGACGGTTTCATGGTACTGGAGGAACGGCTCCTGCCGGAGGCATGGCTCAAAGCGTTGGTACAGCGAATCGTTCTTATACGGCGCGAAGCTCATCGCGCAGCGCTGGAGCCAGTCGAGCGGGTCCGATTCCGGTATCCGGTCGAGGCCGAGGTCCGCGAACTCCGAGCGGCGCTGCCAGAAGTGAAACAGCCCGCCACACCTCGCCCGCGCCGATGCCGTGTCGCCGCCACGCACCGGTGGCGTACCACCTATGATCGAGTGATTCACGTACGGAATCACGTACCGCACGCCGAGATCGTGCAGCCGGTCGATGCCGCGCCGCAGCTCGGGGATCTTCTCGCGTATCTCCGCGCTGCCGCCGGAGTGATCCGGCTCCCATGCCGAGTACCCACGCGTCGGCCCCCAGATGGAGTTCAGCGGTATGTCGTGACCGTGATGAAGCAGATCGGGCGGATCGTTCCGGACCCGCTCCGCCCACTCGTCGGCAACCGTATTGCGTTCCGTGTAACTGATTACGTAGGTAAGGGGACCCGAGGGTGTCGATTTGGTTTTGTCGTTCATTGTCGGTACACGTCTCCAATTCTTGGGCGGATTTTATACGTCCGCGTGATTCACGTGGAATCGTTAGTACCCCGGTACCGCCGTGTGTAATCCTCGAAATCAAACCGTTCGAGGAAGTTCAACGCCGCACGCGCGCCCTTTAAGAAAAGCTCTAGCCTTTCCTCGGGCGTCAGATTAAAATCCCACGGTCCAACCGTCCGCGTAGTTCCGTCATCGAGTTCGATCGTCGGGTCTACGGAAATCATCCGCTCGCAGGAGTGGATGTCGTCCTCAATATACGTCCGGTCCCAGTACGTTGACGCGGTAGATACGACGCTCCGGCTAAAATCCAGTATATCCGCGATCTCCGCCGGCTCTCCAGATGGCTGGTCGGCTGGTAGTATCCCGATCGT
The DNA here is from genome assembly GCA_007132145.1 of Candidatus Izemoplasma sp. Lineage (GTDB taxonomy): Bacteria > Bacillota_I > Bacilli_A > Izemoplasmatales > Izemoplasmataceae > SLPE01. The sequence continues at coordinate 1,701 of SLPE01000171.1, read as the reverse complement.
CGGGCAGCGAGGCCTCCCCACGACGTCGAAGATCGTCAGCGGGAAATTCGCGGTCAGTCCACCGTCCACGAAGAGCACATCCCCGTCGTCTCGGAGGTTGGTATTGTCGCCGCAGAACTCCCGCAATCGTACCGGCTGGAAAATGTACGGTATAGACATCGACGCGCGGACAAGCCCAACGATTCCGATCCGCGATAGATCGCTCACGTACTTGGAGAGGTCGCGTGGAAAGACCACACGCTGGCCGTGAGTGAGGTCGGTCGCAATAACGATCAGGTAGTCTTCGTCTTCCGGCGATTCAGTCGCCTGCGCCACGCCGGCTCCGTATTGCCGAACCTCGGTAACGGTGAATGGACCATCTGCAAGTTGCGTGAACATAGTGTCCATCGTCTCGTGAAAGCGGTCGCCCGGATTCACTCCGAAGGTCTTCGCCAACACGTCGGCGTTACGAACGAAAGCGAGGAGCTGCACGAGGCTGGTAGCTCCGAATGCCTCCTTATCTTTCCCCCGGGAGGCGATGACCACGTCATACAGGTATTCCGAATCTTCACCACCGTCCACGAGGTTCTGAAAGTCGATCGCACCAAGCATCTCAGCGACGCATTCGGTGCGGATCGAAAATGGGTTGTGCACCCCCGCTGCGCAGAAAAGCGCCGCGGAAATGCCGCCACCGGAAGTACCGGCGATCTTCCGCAGCCGCAATCCCGCCAACTCCATCGCGCAGACAGCACCAAGAATTGCGATACTGCGGATGCCAACACCCGGCATCGCGAGATCCACAAAACCGACCGTCTTCCCCGAATCCGGATCCTTCCGAGTGATGTCAGTTATCCGCGCAACGTCGAAGTCGACGCGGCTCAAAAACGCATCCACCTCAGACCTGACCTCGCCTACGACATCGAACGGAAACTCGCTCATCTGGACCTCCCACAGCGGAATATAATCGTGATTTATTTACACGGACAGAGCGGCCCAGGTGATCTATTCAAGCGATCTGTCCGATATCGTAATACGCCCGACGAATGCCTCGTCATGTATGAGGGTGTTCGTGGCGCCAATCGGGAAAAGACTCCGCCCACTCGTCGGAGACCGTATTGCATTCCGTGTAACTGATTACATAGGTAAGGGGACCCCGAGGGGAAGCGGCGGCGGCAGAGGACATAGTACACCTCTAAGGATGTGGCGGTAAGAAGCGGCGCTTTACCGTTCAGCGGACCTGTCTGGCGATGCCCATGCGCAGGTGCGCGGCTGCGATCCACTTGGCGCGGGTCAGCTCCGCTACACCGAGGTTGCGGCACCAGTAGTCGAGTTCAATCGGGCCGAGATGGCGGACGCCGTTGTCGTTCAGCCACGCGAGCAGGACTTCCGGCTCATACGTCTGATGGAGCCACATCCGGATGAACTCTTCCGTGCGGGACATCAGGCTGCCGAGAACGACAAAGGCGTGTTTATGCGGATCGAGACGCTCAGCGTCGCAATCCACAAAGTGGTGAGCGAACGACTCAGGAATTGGCATTGAAGGCCCCCAGCGATGACCGGCGTGACATCGAGAGGGGAAGATACACGCCGTTCCATTGCGTGTCGAGAGGGGTGACTGCGATTTTTTCACACAATCCTGACACTTTAGAAACGCGCACACACGGGCAGTGGCATCTGAACGCCGCCGGATAACCCCATTACTGACATGGAAAATCGCGTGGT
>SLPE01000079.1 GCA_007132145.1 Candidatus Izemoplasma sp. | reverse complement strand
TATAAAGATACAAAGCAATTTGGTTTAGCGCGGCGTTCAGGCACATTTCTTTTGGATGCAGGAGTTGCGAAGCAACGGGCAGACAAAAGTTCAGCTTTAGCTGAATGTGCCTGAACGTTCCGCGTATATGATTAGTTGTGGAGTGCGGGCTTCTTATCTGTCGAAAAGCACAGAGGCTGATGCGAGTAATGCACTTGATAATCAGCACGTAAACCGCAATTAATCATATACGCTGTTGGCGGCTGGCATTTTATTATTCAACATGACTATCAATCATACTTTATTAATTAGCTTCTGTACAATAAGTAAGGCAGATGCTTTTTATAAATATGCAACATACTGCATTTTTTAATATTTATTTCCGGAATTACGAGGGCAAAAGGCATTTGCCAATAGAGCCCTCTCAGTAATTCCAGAAACAATAATTCAGTGATTATAAATTTTATCGAAGACCAATTTACTTTAATCTTCAAGCATCCAATTAATAAGTTCCTGCATAAAACGCTTATCATCCTCGCCAAACCATACAATAGTTTCTCCACTGGGTCTTTTCATCTCCACACTACCCATGAACAAGCCAACCATTGTTTCACCGAAGGCGGCAATTTTTCCATCGTTATCAAGTTCGGCATAGGCACCATGTACATATCCTCCCTCCGTATTCACAACGCTCAAGGGTATCCCTCCCGTTATCTTGCGGCCTCCGCTGTAAGGTAGTTCATATCTGCCTTTAATGACCTCACCAACAAAACTGATAGCCCCAATATTCCCCGGAAGGGGAAGATCCCCTCCGAATGACATACCGAAGGGTTTGATAATATCGTTCCCTCCAAATGCTGCTTCATTTACCCGGCGGTCTTCATCACTAAACAGAATCACATTGCCTCCGTTCTTTACGAAGTCAACGATAGCTGTTCTTTCGGTGGACGATAAATTTCCCGAAGTAGCGCTTGATAGTGGTGAAATAATAATTAATACATCTATATTAGCTAATAATGCACCATCAAGTTCTTTATCTTCGTTAATTTCAAGTGTCGCACCAAGCTTATTTTCTACCAGCTCATGATATTGTTCAAACATTTGAGGATTTACGTTGGTGTAGTCAGACTTCTGGCTGTGTGAAATATCAAGTAATACCACTTTATTCTGTGCTTGTGCGGTAACAGTTGCAATTGCCAGAATACTTATTATTATGAATTTTGAAATACTTATTTTCATGTCGTTATATTTTTAAGGATTATAATTTTGGTACATCGCTTAAAGTAACTGCTTTTCCGAGTGCTCCAAATTCGTGGAGTTCGCCAAATACTTCTAACCTGATAGACTGGTCTATGCTTCCAACACGGAAAGGTTCAAAGCCACAATCTCTAATTAATTCATCAATGAGACCGTTGATACTCGTTTCGTCATTTGCATAAAACAGCACCTTTGCAGGCTTCTGGTTTGAGGCATTTTCTAAGGTTGCAGCACCCAAAGTCCCCAATGCTTTTACCAATTTAGACTCTTTAGGTAAATACGCGGAATGAAATATACCTGCTGATTCATTCTCACCTATCGTTTTGGTAAAACCACCAGTTTTATCCGGAGCAATTGGGTTTGATGGGTCAATAATAATTTTCCCTTGCAGTTCGGAATTGTACTTTTTTAGAAAATCCTTGATTTCACTAAACCAAATAGCTAAAACTATAATTTCAGTATCCATAATCGCCGAAGCAATATCTGTTGCCCTGGCTAAACGACCTAATTTAGCTGCAAGTTTTGTCGCTTTTTCTGAAGTTCTGTTGGCAAGAATAACAGGACGATTATTCCTCGCAAGATTAGCAGCAACTACCTGACCAATATTACCAAGTCCAATAATGGCAACTTTTGGTTTTTTTTCATTTTCTGAAGTCATATCTTATTATTTTTTTAGTGTGAAAAATTTGAATTGAATAACAAGACAATGATACGGTACAAGTCAGGCTTTTACCAACAACCTATCTTAAGAAAAAAACTTAATCTAGTTTAAGGTCTAATCTCACCTGGACGATAATTCTTTGCGAATTTTGCTTAGAAACTCTGGCGTAATGCCCAAATAGGAAGCTATCTGAGTACTTGGTAATCTGTGTGCAAGATTTGAATATTGTTCGACAAAACTCAAATATCGTTGTTGAGCGGTTGAACTTATGTTTTGTAAAACACGATTTTGAAGTTCAACAAACTTTTTTTCAATGATTACTTTGAAAATCCGGACAAGTTTAGGAATTGATATGTATAAAAAATACAGATCCAATTTCTCTATTTGCAAGATGACAGATGGTTCAAGGGCTTCAATGTATAATTTACTTGGTGTATCGGAGTAGAAACTACCAATATCAGTAATCCAGTCATTTTCAGCAGCAAATTGAATGTTGTGTTCAATCCCTTTCTCATCAATACTATACATCCGAAAACATCCTTTTACAACAAAAGAATAGTGCTTGCAAATCATTCCTTCCTGCAGTATTGTCTGACGCCGTTTTACTTTTCTTTGAACAACCCTGTTTTCCATCAATGCAGCTTCTTCGTCATTAAACGGCAAATGCTTTTTAAATTCTTCAAGTATTGGTTGTATAGTCATTTGCTTAAATCAAATATAGTTTATAGTGCAAAACTTATGCTTGCCGCCAACGGTCGAGTGTATGTGCCGTAAGGGATTTCGGACCATTGTTCTATCCACCGACACGAAAGTTTGGGCGAGCTAAAATGCTTGAATACCCACTGAAACCCTTTTGGCATATACACTT
>SLPE01000112.1 GCA_007132145.1 Candidatus Izemoplasma sp. | reverse complement strand
TGCCCGAAAACAGCGGCATCGCCGATGCCGTCGCCGCTTCGCTCGAGACGTCGGCGGGGTTGGAAACGTTGATGCGCATACAAAACGCCTTATCCGGCCATTACGAGGCGCGTCGCATGTTTCACGAGTCGATCCATGTCCGCAGCCGCAAGGTCTCCTTCGAGACATCCGATGTCGTATCGCTCAAGGACGTCTATGCGCATCTGCACGACGACGAAGGTCTCGAAGCGCGCTTGCGCGCGTTGCATCACGAACGACTGAAGAAACTCAACCTGCCCGCATACCGTTCCTTACGCGATCGGCTTGTCGGCAATACCGACAAAGCGCCTTTGCCACTGGCCGCGACGCTTGAAGAGATGCACATGTTCCGCCGCTTGAAACAGTTGTTTCCCGTATGGGTCGTCAAGACGACCCGGCGATTGCCGTATGCGTTCAACGCGTTCGACATGGTCGTCCTCGTCGACCCCGGCGCGGATGGTGTCCTCGATATCCGCTATGCCGACAAACTGACGGTCATCGAAGACAGCGACCGTCAAAGGCCGACGGTATCCGATACAGGAACGTCCCTTTCGGATACTTTGCGTGAGCGGAAGGCGCACGGCGTCCGCTGTTTTTCATTCGCCGAAGCCGACACCTTCGACGGCATCGCCGTTCGTCACGTCGAACCTCACGGCCCGCATCGGCGACATGCATCGGAAGCCGAGGCCAAGGCGATCGCCGATTTCCTGGAAGCGGCGGATACGGACTACGATGTCCGAACGCCTTTCAACGCGCAGAAGAAGCTACTGAAGAAAACCCTAAGCCGTCACGCACGGACACTCCATACTCCTTTGACGAACCGACCCGCGCTCGTTTCATGGGCTATTGATGCCGACACCGCGGCCGCGACGGTGGACTGGCTGAAGAACAACCCCGACATCGTCAAGAACTTGAGCGGCCAAAGACCCCTTGAAACGGTCGTCTTCGCGGATATGAACACTGTACAGCGCCATGCCGGTAAGAACGCCGTCTTGTTTGATGCATTGGGTACGTCGTATCGAAAACGCCGGGAAACACCGATGAAGTTCACCATGTGGCGTACTTGGCTTCGTGTCATACTCGAGAAGGCTTCCCGGGGATCCGCGGTCTTCGGCGTAGCGCCGACGCATCCGGAAGAGACGTTGAAACCCCGGAACGGGGCATGCACGGTCCTTTCTTCCGAAGGAACCCCGGTACTCGTCTTCTTGAAGGCGGACACGTTCCTCCCCGTGCACGGACACGTCCGACAGGGCTTGCACATCTGTAACTCGTCTTGTCCGATCGTCCTCATCCGAAGTGACGAATCGAGCTTGTTGCGCCGGCTCCTCGATCTCATTCCGGACATGCGGGTCTCGATGGCAAAAACCGGGGGGTCATCCGATGCATGAGCATGAAGATGTGTTGAGCTACGGCGGTTTCCTGAAGATTCGCCGATTGCTCGCCGGCTTGACTTTGCGCCGAGCGGCGGAGGCTTCCGGTATCTCCCACACCTATTTGCAAAAGGTCGAAAAAGATGAAGTCGAGGTCTCTCGAGCAATCGCCGAGCGTGTCCACAGGACGCTCGATATCGAAGCGGATGCACCTAAGCACGACCCGCCCACGCTTCGGGCGAATACGAGAAAGGTCTGTGAGCGGATCGTCTATCCCGATCCGCGCCTATGTCGGGAAACGTACGCCGAACTGATGAAAGACGCACCCCGCTACCTTCAAAGCGTGCACGCCCTCGAATTCATGTTGCTCATGATCGGTTGCGGCGCCTCTTTGGCAACCATGGACGAAAAACGGGAAACGACGACACGCTTCATCCGTATCCTTTCGAAAATGTCGGCACACCTCTCGGCCTTCCAGCAGTTGCATTTTCATCTTTTCAAGGGAATCATCGAGTACCATCGTGGATATCCCGACGACGCCATCGACGACTTGATGACGGTCATGGAAGACGACCTCGACCATAAGCATCTCAGCCTCGCGAGTTACTATCTGGGCCGCGCACAAAGCGACAAGATGTGTCTCGTGACGGCGCAAAGACATTTTTCGTTTTGTCTACAGGAATGCCGAAAAAGCGCCAATTACGCTTTGCTCGCTCAAGCAAGCCTTTACGATGTGCTCAATGCGCTTCGACGCGGAGAGGTCGCCACCGCTGAAAAGACATGGAACGGTATAGAGGAAACGATACGCTTCCATGACATCGAAATCCGTAATCCCCTCATCTTGAGAATTCCATCGCTGTTCGACATCTTCAGAGGACGACCCAAGCAAGCCTTGAACACGTTGAAAAACACGAAGGGCGTCGAAGACCTCGGCGACATGTTCCTGATGGCTTGGGCCGCCTATCTCCTCGACGATCGTGACACCGTCGAAGCGTGCGCGGAAGCGACAGCGGATCTCGATGAGACGGACGCGTCCGTCGACACCTTGAACCGAAAGGGCATCGAAGCGTTTGTCGCATCGTTCCATGATGATGCACAAAAAAAAGAGAACGCCTTCTCTTCTTTCTACAAAAACGCCGTGCAACGGCAAGCCCCCATCGAGATTCGTCTCGCCCATCGATTGTATCATGACTGGCTTGAGTCTCGTAGAAAGTACAAAACGATGCACCGCATGAACATGGACATGATCGCCATCACGAAAACGATGATGAAATGAGGGAGCGCCGTGTGTCTGTTCTGTCGAAGAGGGCCCTTCGACATCGTCTATGAAAACGACGACGTCTATGCGATTTATGATGCTTTTCCGGTCAGTCCCGGTC
>SLPE01000183.1 GCA_007132145.1 Candidatus Izemoplasma sp. | reverse complement strand
TTAGGGGTTGAAGGAATATCCCCGGAGGGACATTCCTTCAACATGAATCCGATTAAACAACGATGTGCTTATGTGATTGTGTGTGTGTTACTCGGCTTCGCGTCCGCCAGAAACGTCAACAGTTCCGTTGAGTGCGGATACGACCGCGTCGAATGACCAGGATTCTTTGAGGGGTTGTCCCGGATTATCGGGATCTTCAATGATGATTTCTGCCCATTCTTCTGCGACATCGTCCCATACGCCCCAAGTGATTTCGATTTCAGGCTGGCTGGTGTCGATGCCCCAAACGAGGGTGAAGCCGCCACGGTTGTCCGAGCAGAACACGTCGAGGAAGCTCGCTGCGTTCAGTGCGGAACCGGAGATGCCGCCGATGGCGAGGTCGAAGTCACCGGTCATCATGTAGTCGAAGTAGATCGCCGGGAATTCACGCGGGATGACTTGGACCGAAACGCGGATGTTGATTTCTTCTTCGGCGTCGATCAGGACGAAGTTCTCTTCGAACTGGTCTTTGACGTACATACCGAAATTGATTTGCGCTTCGCTGCCGCTGAAGACGTAGAGGCTCAAGAGGATGACGTCGATTTTCCGGTAATGGCCGTCAGCAATCGCATCTCTTGCAGCGAATTCGAAGAGCAATTGAGCGAACTCGGAGTCATATCCGTGCGATTCGGGCGAGAAGCCTTCGCTAACCATGTCGGCGAAACGATGCATGCGGAAGGGAATACCTTCTTGCGCGTCGACGAGATATGCGTCCGTGAAGTAGTACATTTGCGTCTGGCTCGTTCTCAAGACGACTTCTGCGAGATGGTCACGTTCGATGACGTGGAACATCGCGTCTCTGAAGTCTTGGTAAGCCATGATCGGCTCAGGCACATAGGTGCTGCCCGGGAACTGTTCTTGTTGTCTTTCGACGGTTCCGAGGCCGTTGTACATGAGACGGAAGGTCGTGGCGCCGGGAATACGTCTCATTCTTTCATCTTCGGCATAGGCGTCGTATTGTCCGCCGGGAACGCCGACAGCGTCGAGTTGCCCGTCGATGAATTCGAGGAAACGGATTTCGGCGTCGGGGATGATTCTGAAGAGATAGTGCGTGTAGAAAGTTCTGTCGGGATCATGGAAACCTTCGTTCTCGCTGTAGCGGATGATGACGCCGGGCTCCCAGACATCGATCTTGAATCTGCCGTTGTAGGCGGTTGTTTCAGGTGTCGTACCATACTGTGCGGGGTCGGCGAGCGACTCGTACAGTTCGAAGTTGATCGGCGTCATGACGAACGATCCGAGCCAATATCTGACGGACCACTCATCCATGAGATCGACAAATTCGAATTCGAAGGTGTATTCGTCGATCAGTTTGATGCCGACGTCTTCCCACTCGATGCCTTCTTCTTCGTCGTAGTATGCGCGTGCATTCACGATTTCTTGAGAAGCGCTCCAGAAGTGGCCGCCGCCGGAAATCGCACGGAACCAACCTTGTTCAATCGCGAGCTTGTAAGTATTGACGAAGTCTGCTGCAGTGATCTCTTCGTGGCCTTCTGCGAAACCGCTGGTGTCGGTACCGGCATGATACGTCCACTCGAGACCTTCCTGGACGGTGATTTGCCACTTCGTTCCGAGTTCGCGTCCCTCAATCATTTCTGCGTTCACGGGCTGCGGGAAGTCTGCGGCCATGGACGGAATCAGAACATAACCGTCCATATTTTCGTTGAAGTCGTAGTAATAGAGTGAATCGAGGAAAAGCGTGATGACGTCACTGCTGGTCGCATCGGTGTATTCCCATTGATGCAACGTGTCGGGATCTTGACCGAGCGATGAGCGGTAGGTGTACTCGTCCTCGTTTCCGTCGCGGCCGCCGATAGAACCGGCAGGCATTTGTGAGTCGTCTTGCGTCATGGTCGCATAGGCAAGGCCGAAGCCCATGACCGGGATGTAGTCGTCAACGGGGAGAGTAAGACGAGGATGGTACATGGCGAACCCTGCATTTGCGAACATCGGGATTCCGCCGGACTTCGTTTCCATCAAGTATCTTTCAGCTTGTGCAAACATGAAGTGGCGAAGATCGGTGTCGGCATAACGATAGTTGTACGTTCCCTCTGCAGGAGGATGGTCGGTGACTTTGACAGTACGGGTTTCCGTCGCGGTCAGTTCGGCGCTGTTGGTGACGGAGTAGACAAGCGTGTAATAGCCTTTCGCGTCAACATTGACTGCGCCTTCGACTTCGATGTCGCCCGTGATGTCGCCGTCTTGGTCGTCCATCGCGGTGATGCCCGCCATCGGATCGAACGCCTCGCCCAACATGACGAGAGTCCATTCGACACCTTCAATGGTCGGAGGTGTTGCCGGGACTTCCTCCTCTTCTCTTCTGGCTCCGCAGGCTGAGAAGACAAGGACCAATGCAAGTGCGGTGAAACCTAACAATAGTTTCTTCAAAAATATTTCTCCTCTCTTCTGTAATATTTTTATATAAATTCCACCGGCTGGGAAAACGGAGCGTAATCCTGCCGGAGAAACCTATACCGTTACGAAGATGGAACGTTGAAACCGTGTGTCGAAGAACTGGGACATCAAAAGGAATGCGCGACCCCTGGATGCCATCCGATTAAGTATTATAGCACGGGGCAGAGGGGATGTAAAGGCGGATCACAAAGGGTCCGCCGGTGCGACTGAAGGAACCCGGGTTCTTCCTGTACACGCGCCATGGCGCGTGTACGAGCGGGTCAAAGGTATAAGTAGTATAGCACACGCCTGTGGCGTTGTAAATAGTCGGTCCCCTCGAAAACGGGTCATGAAGGCGCAACTTATTCGTCGTATCCTGCAACTCATTCGGCGGCGCATGAAAAGACGTTCGGGAGGTTACAGGCGAAGGGAGGGTGATTCATCGGCATCACGAACGACTCGAGCGGGTGTAGACAAACTCGGGAAACCATGCCAGCGTAAGGGATCCGGCGATGGGAGCCGGGCGCGCACGAACGTGCGTCATGAGGTGTTCTCCCTCGGTCAATCCGCTTGTGGAAGGCTTCGAAGCCGTTCAATCGTTCGTCTGTCCCCAGTTGACGTGCAGCTCGTCGGGATTCCAGTTTTCATGCCAACCTTCGGGGCGGGCATCGGCACCGGCGTTGATGACGACGTCTTCAGCGACGTCGGCGAAGGCGTGTTCACCGATTTCGGTGACGGAGACCGGAATGAAGACCGTCTTCAGATTGGCGCTTTCTGCGAACGCCCAAGCGCCGATCTTGATGACGTCATCGCTCAAAACGAGTGTCTCCAGGTTTTGCGTTCCGGTGAAGGAGAAGCCGTTGATTTCACGAACACCGGCGGGCGTCTCGAAATCGGTGTTCGCGTGATTCGCGGGGTAAAAGAGCAAGGTGCTCATGTCTTTGGAGTAGAGGATACCGTCGACGGCGATGAAGTGGGCGTTGTCCAAGGCCGCTTCGAAGGTCGTGAGGGAGACGGTCATGTCGAAAGCGTCGGCGCCGATGGTGTCCGTCGTTTTCGGAATGTAGAACGTCTCGAGCGATTCGGCGCCGAAGAAGACACCGTTACCGATCAGTTCGAGGTTGCTGTCCTCGCCGATGTTGAAGGCGGTCATGTGTTTGGTGAAGGCGAAAGCGTATTGTGCAATCGTTTCGACGCTGTCGGGCAAATCGAACGTTGTCAGCGCGGACTTCTCGAATGCGCTTTCTCCGATGTGGTTCAGGACGGAGTTTTCACCGAAAACGACATTTTGCAAGGATTCGGCGCCTTTGAAGGCTTCGTTCGCGATCACTTCCACGGTGTCGGGACAGGTGAACGATTCGAGGGATTCCGCATTGGCGAACGCCCTGAAACCGATGAACTCGAGCACAGAGCCTTCCGCGAATACGACCGTTTCGAGCGACCGTGCATTCGTGAAGGCTTGCGCCTGGATCGATTCGAGCGTCGCCGGCAGTTCGAGAAGGGTCAACGCCGCGCTGTCCATGAAGGCATAGGTGCCGATTTCGACGATCCCTTCGGGAATCCGGAGTTCTTCAAGAGACGATGCGCCGGCGAAGGTGGCGTCTTTGATCTTCTCGAGTGCGGTGCCGTCCTCGAAAACGAGTGTATGCAAGGCGGACGCATCCATGAAGGCGCCATCGCCGATGTCGGTGACGCTCGCGGGAATCGTGAGCGATTCGAGTGCGGAAGCCATGTAGAATGAGAAGTCTCCGATCGTGGTCAACGAGACAGGGTCTTCGAACAGCAAAGATTCCAAGGCCTCGGCTTCGACGAAGGCGTAGTCTCCGATCGTTTCGAGGGAAGCGTTGATCGTCAGCCGTTGCAGGTGGCGCGTGTCTTCCGCGGCCCGTGCGGCAACGGCCACGACGCCTTCAGGAATCGTGTATTCGGCATCGGGCTTCGCTTCGGGGTATTTGAGGAGCGTTGTCATCCCGTCGTCGAACAAGACACCGTCGAGAGAGGTGAAGTGCGTGTTGTCGTCGGCGACATCGATCGCTTCGAGCGAGGATGTCTTGAAAAAGATCTGTTCTCCGAAGGATTCGAGTGTCGAAGGGAAGCATATGGTCTGTAGATGGGTGTTTTCTGCGAACGCGATGTGGTCGATCGAAACGACGCCTTCGGGGATGGCATAGGTGGCATCGGGTTTCGCGGGCGGATAGATGAGGAGTTCGGTCATGTCGGCGTCGAAGAGGACGCCGTCGACCGAGGTGAAACGTTCGTTGTCTTCGTCGACGAAAATCGCTTCGAGCGAAGCGGCTTGCAAGAAGATGAACTGTCCGATCTGCTCGATGGTGGAGGGGAAATGCACCGAACGGAGCGTCTGGTTCTGCATGAAAGCCACGTCGCCGATGGCGACGACGGGAAAGCCGTAGAAGTGTTCGGGAATGTAGAGTTCTTCCTTGTCGCCTTGGTATCCCGTGACGGCGAGATACTGGCCGATCGATTCGAGTTGAAGGCCTTCGGGGGGACCCCACAGCGCGTACAAGGTGATGTCCTCTTCGGGCATTTCTTCGAACGTGAACGGGTGTGTGAATTGTTCATCGAGATACCATCCGTTGAAGGCATATCCCCGTTTTTCAGGCGTTTCCGGCGTTTCGATGGCGGCGCCTTGTCGAGCGCGCATGGCGGAGATGTCGGTCCCGCCGTAGGTTTCAAAGGAAATCGTCACGGCGGGGCCTCTGGATATGATGACACCCGCGACGACGAAGAATCCGATGATCAAGGTCGCGACAAGGATGCTCAAGGCGCGGCCCGGTGTAATCATGGAACGTAATGACTTCATTGAAACACCTCAGTTTCTGATGGTTTGTGACACATTATAACATAGATGTGAGCGGATGAACACCGACATGGGCGACATTGACGTGCCTCATGTGCATCAGAGGCCTTCGATACAACGTCGAAGTGTTTTCAAATCTCGCATCAGCGCTGCGAATTTCTCGGGTTTCAACGATTGGGCGCCATCGCTTTCGGCGGATGCGGGGTCGGTATGGACTTCGACGATGAGTCCGTCGGCACCCGCGGCGAGCGCGGCCATCGAAAGCGGTCGGACGAGGTCGTAACGACCTGCGGCGTGGGAAGGGTCGACGATGACCGGGAGCGGACTCTTCGTCTTGACGATGGGGACGCTCGCGATGTCGAGGGTGAAACGAGACGTCGACGCGAACGTGCGGATGCCGCGTTCGCAGAGGATGACGTTTTCGTTGCCGCCGGCGATGACGTATTCTGCGCTGAGGAGCCATTCGTCGACAGTGTTGGCGAAACCGCGTTTGAGCAAGACGGGCTTTTTCGCTTTTCCAAGCGCCTTGAGGAGGTCGTAGTTCTGCATGTTCCGGGCGCCGACTTGGATGATGTCGACATGACGTTCGAACAAGGGGATGTCCCCCTTGTCGACGATTTCGCTGATGCAGGCGAGGCCTTCTCTTTGCGCCGCTGCGGAGAGGAGTTTCAGCCCGGGTTCGTTCAAGCCTTGGAAGGAATAGGGGCTGCTTCTCGGTTTGAAAGCGCCGCCGCGAAGCACTTGCGCGCCCGCTTTTTTGACATGGGCGGCGATGGCGTCGATCTGCGTCTTGCTCTCGACGCTGCAAGGACCGGCGATGAAGAGCGGGTCGTGGCCACCGAAAGCGAGGTCGCCGACACGGACGACGTTGCGTCCGGAGCTGCGACGATGGATATCAACGTTCATGGGACATCGTCTCCTTGATCCGTAGGATAGCCTGTTCGTAGGAGGTGAAGCCTTGTCCCGAAAAGGTCGCAAGACAAGCGTCTGCGACGATGTCGTGACGGCGGAACGGCTCCCTTTCCGAGATGGCGCTCAAATGTACCGAAACGACGGGAACGTCGAGGGCTTTCACCGCATCTTGCAAGGCGTAACTCGTGTGGCTGTAGGCGCCGGCGTTCAAGACGACGCCGTCGTATCGTTCGCCTAGGGTTTCGTGGAGCCAGTCGATCAAGCGACCTTCATGATTGCTCTGGCGTACGGTCGTCTTGATGCCGTGACGCTTTCCGACCGCCTTGAGGAACGTGACGAGGTCCTTGTGACTCTTCGTTCCGTAGATAGCGGTTTCACGAATGCCCAAAAGATTCAAGTTCGGTCCGTTGAGTACCAATATGTGCATCGAGTCTCCCTCCGATCCGGTCAAGGGTGTCCTGAGTCGATGTCCCGGGTTGGACAGTGATATCGGCGAACGCCCGATAGCGTTCGCGGCGTTCGCGATAGAGTTTTTCGACGTCTTCGATACGCCGAAGGAAACGGTGCTTCCCTTTGGTATCGGCATCGATGTGGCGATGATCGCCGTCGAGCCAGACGATGATGCCGCTCCGCCGGAGCGCCCGTATGCCGTTTTCACACAGGATCGCGCCGCCTCCGCAGGCGATGACGGCTCCGCGTTCTTCGCTGTAGCGACGCAAAACCGTGTTTTCGAGGGCGCGGAAAACATGTTCGGACGGGGAGCCGGGAAGGTCGAAAATGTCGCTTCCGTACGTGTTCTCCAAAGACGCATCGGTGTCATGGAACGGCTTGCCGAAATGGTCGGCAAGCGCTTTACCGATGTGCGTCTTGCCAACGAGCGGCGGACCGATCAAGACAATGTTCGCGGTGTTCGAATAGATGTCTTCGAAGAGCGTGCACGGATCTTCGCGAGGTGCTTCCCCGTGAAAGACGGCACCTGCCGCAAGCGCCTGCATGAAAAGTGTTGAAAGGCCGTTCAAGGACGAGACGCCGTGCGCTTCCGCATCTATGAGGAAATTCGTCCTCAAGGGGGCATACACGAGGTCGAAGGCGAAACGGAGCCGGTCGAATACGTCGAAATCGAGAACATGCTCACTGTCGACATCGGGATACATGCCGACCGGTGTCGCGTTGACGAGAACCGTGATGTCTCGTCTTTCGTGAATCCGTTCCAACGGCTGTTGGTCGGCGACGGGGCGTCTCGCGTAGACAAGAACGCCTTCGAATCCGAGGGTCCTAAGCGCCGCTACGGCCGTCGCACCCGTTGCGCCGCCGCCGATGACCGCCACCTTGTCGCTCCGTTCTAGACGCGTGCTGAAGAGGTGCTTCAAGGCGATGAAATCGGTATTGAAGCCTTTGAAGCCGCTCGCGGTTTTCACGAGCGTGTTCGCAGCGCCCGTGTTTTCGACGGTGTCGTCTTTCATGGCGCAGTGTTCGAGGATGCGTCGCTTGTACGGATGGGTGACATTGACCCCGCTCAAATCGGTGTTCGCCATGAAACGATCGATTTCATCGATGTCGAAGAGGCGATAAGGAAAGGGGTAGAGGCGTTCATGGATCGCCGCGGACAAACTGTGTCCGATGTTCTTGCCGATGAGTCCGAAAGTCTTCATGGCGCTCTTTGAACGTCTTTGCTCGCTTCGAGCAGACACCGGTACACGCGTTTGAGGGCTTTTGTATGCGTGAACGCTTCACAGTGATCGAGCACGGTCTTTTCCCGTGCGGGGTCTTCGACGGGGCGGTCGCTGTCGCGTTTGAGCTTGCCGATCCGTCGTGCCAAGGCGATACGACTGTCGATGAGCGTCATGATCTGCGCGTCGATGGCGTCGATCGCTTTTCTCAGTTCTTCGAGAGTTTCCATCGGTAGCCTCCATTCCGTAAGGTCAGTTCCAAGATCGCAATGTAAGTCAAGGCGGTGACGACATGTGACGCCCGCACGGCGATACACGGGTCGTGTCGCCCCGAAAACGTATGGATGATGTTCTTGCGTTTCCCAAGATGCACGGTTTCTTGCGGTTTAGAAATCGTCGGTGTCGGCTTGAAGGCGGTTGAAAACAGAATCGGTTGTCCGCTCGAGATGCCGCCGAGGATGCCGCCCATGTCGTTTTTCGTGAAACGGATTTTACCAGAAGCGTCGAAGCGGATCGGGTCGTTCGCTTCACTACCGAGCATGCCGGCGAGGGAGAAACCTTTTCCGAAGGCGACGCCCTTGACTCCGGGAATGCTGAAGAGGAGATGGGAGAGAACACTTTCGACACTGTCGAAAAACGGTTCCCCCAAACCGGCTTCACAACCGAGGATGAGCGTCTCCGTCTCACCGCCGACGCTGTCGCCTTGTGCCTTTGCGGCAAGGATCGCCGATTCCAAACGTGCACGCCACGTGTCTTCGAGGGCGGGAAAAGCCGATGACTCGAGGGCGTTCAGCTTGGGTAGGTCGTGTCCGTAGGAGGTGATAGAGGGACCACGAACGTCGCCGACGCTTCGGATATGCGTGAACACGGCGATGCCTTTTGGAGCGAGGATTTGTCGGACGATATCGCCAAGCGCGACGAGGGGAGCACTGAGACGCCCGGAAAAATGCCCGCCACCGTAGGGGTCGTTCGCACCTTTGTATTTCTTTGCCGCAGCGATGTCGGCGTGGCCGGGGCGAGGGATGAAGGGGTCGTAGTCGCGTCGGTCGATGTCCTCGTTGGGAATGAGGATGGTCAACGGCGCGCCCGTCGTACGGCCTTCGTAGAGGCCGCTGACGATATCGAAGCGGTCGCGTTCACGACGTTCGCTCGCGGCAGGTCCAAGCGGTCGACGTCGTGACAAGGCAGCAGCGACGGACTCGATGTCGATGGGGATGTCTGCGGGGAGGTGATGCGCGCTCACGCCGACGAACGGTCCGTGGCTTTCCCCGAAGAGACTGACGACGAGATGGGTTCCGAACACGCTCATGTTTTGTCCCATCCTTTCAAGAAGGTCTTGAATTCATGGAAAGGAATCGTTTTGACGAAGCCCTTTCCGATCGTTTCGACCAAGGCGATGTCGAGGGTGTCGCCCCGGCGTTTCTTGTCGTGTGTCACTAGTTCGAACAACGTTTCCGGGTCGTAGGGTATGTCGGTGTCGATGTCGTAGCGCGCGAAAACAGCGCTCAGCTCATGTTCGAACGGAAGACCGCGCGCCATGTGGAGCATACCGGAAGCGACGCATTGTCCGTGACTGTAACGGCCCTCGTGATAGGTTTCCAGTGCGTGAGCGAGCGTATGTCCGTAGTTGAGGAGGCGTCGTCGACCACGGTCGAAAGGGTCGGCTTCGACAATCGGGATCTTGACGCGAAGCGCGCCGGCGATCAAGGCTTCAAGCGAGGGATTGTCGTCGCGGATGCCGGCATAGAGCCGTGCGTCACCGATGAGGGCCGCTTTGACGATTTCGGCCATGCCGCTCGCGATCTCTCTTGGCGGCAACGTCTTGACGAGTGTCGGGTCGATGAACACGTCTTCCGCTTGATGGAAGGCGCCGATGATGTTTTTCCGATGGCGGACGTTGAGGGCGGTCTTGCCACCGACGGAGGCGTCTGCCATCGCCAGCAACGTCGTAGGCACGTAAATGTACTTGATGCCGCGTGCGTAGGTCGCGGCGACGAAACCGGCGATGTCTCCGAGCGACCCGCCACCGAGCGCGACAAGCGTCGTCGCCGGCGAATAACGGCGGTCGGAAAGGTATGTCACGATCCGTTCATACGTGCGGAGCGTCTTTTCCGATTCACCGACACCGATACGGACGACGTCCGTACATGACGCCGCCATCGCGACGTGTTCGATCAGCGATGAAGGTAGGGCTTTGTCGGCGAGCAAGACGCTTTCATGCAGCGTTCCGAGCTGTGAATCGAGGCGGTCAACGAGTCCTTCGCCGATGCGGATCAACGTTTCGAAAGACGGGGTTTTGAGTATCAATGTCTTCATGGGCTTCACCTCGGAACCGTTTCGACTTGTCCGCCGAGTGCGGCGAAATCTTCAAAGAATCGCGGATAGGACTTGCGGACCGCATGTGCACCGCGAATACGGACGGGGCGTTCGCACAGACCGCCTAGCAGCGTCGCGAACATGACGATACGATGGTCGTTCTCGGCGTCGATGTCGGCGCCGCCCGCATACGCGTCACGTCCGGAAATGATCAAGCGGTTCCCGTTCGTCGCGGCCGCGCCGCCGAGACGGTTGATGACGGCTGCGATCGTCCGGAGCCGATCGGATTCCTTATAGGCGAGGCGTTCGGCGTTGACAAGCCGGGAATCGCTTTCGCAAAAGGCCATCATCAAAGCATAGGCGAAGGCGAGGTCCGGTGTCGCGTCGATGTCGACAGTGAAGGATGTCTTCGGCATCTTCGCACCCAGGCATCCGTCATCGGTGAAGACCTCGCCGCCGATACGCCGGAGCGTCGGGACGATCCGTGCATCGCCTTGCAAGCCGTTTTCACGGAAACCGGCGACGCGAATAGCGGGATGAACGGTTCCGGCGGCGAGCCAGAGTGCGGCATGCGAAGCATCTCCTTCGATGACGATATCGGCCGGTCGATAGGCTTGACGACCGGGGATTTCGAAGGTCTCATCCGATTCGTCGATCGCTATTCCGTGCTTTCGCAAGACGGCGATCGTCATATCGACGTACGGCCTCGAACCGAGACGGTCCACCCGTATTCTCGAGGCGCGCTCGTGAAGCGGTAAGGCGAACAAGAGACCGCTCAGAGGTTGAGAACTCGTCGGGTTGTCGAACGTGAAATGACCGGCTTCGAGAT
>SLPE01000181.1 GCA_007132145.1 Candidatus Izemoplasma sp. | reverse complement strand
GTCGAAGGGGGCTGCGACTTACAAGATCGAAGAAACGGACCAAGAACATGTAGGCACGAGCATCCGTCTGACCTTGCGCGAAGACGATGAAGACCAAGAAGAAGACTATTCGAAATACTTGCAGACACATACGATCGAATCGCTCGTCAAGAAATACAGCGACTACATCCGTCATCCGATCACGATGGACGTCACCGAAGAAGACAAGGACGGCAAGAAAAAGACGACGAAGAAGACCCTCAACTCGATGATTCCCGTCTGGAAGAAACAAAAACGGGAGATCAAGGATGGCGAACTCGACGATTTCTACCAACAACAGTTCAACGATTTCGAACCACCGCTCTTGACGATCCACACCCACGTCGAAGGCTTGCTCACATACACGTCGCTCTTGTTCATTCCCAAGAAGCCCGCTTTCGACTTCTACAGCGAGAAATTCGAAAAAGGCTTGCGTCTGTACTCCCGTGGCGTCTTCATCATGGACAAGAACAAAGACCTCGTTCCCGACCATTTCCGTTTCATCCGCGGTCTCGTCGACTCCGCCGACCTCTCCCTCAACATCTCCCGCGAGATGTTGCAACACGACCGGCAGTTGAAAAAGATCGCTACCCATCTCGAGAAGAAAGTGATCTCCGAACTCACGAAAATGCTCGAGAGCGACCGCAAGCGATACATAGAGTTCCACGACGCTTACGGAACGACGTTGAAATACGGCATCTACGACCGTTTCGGCGCCGAAAAGGAGAAACTTCAGGACTTGATCATGTTCAAGACGTCCAGACGCGACGAGCCGGTGACGCTCAAGGAGTATGTCGACGCGATGCCCGATGCGCAAAAAGCGATCTACTACGCGACCGGGAAGACGAAGGCGCACATCCTCGACTCGCCGCAAATGGACGTCTTCAAGGAACGCGACATCGACGTCTTGTTGTTTACCGAAGACATCGACGAGTTCATGGCGCAAATCATGCACGATTACGACAAGGTGCCGTTCAAATCGGTGCGCCAAGGCGAGAGCGACATCGCCGACGAGGCGGAAAAAGAGAACGTCAAACAACGTGAAAAGACACATGCGAAACTGTTGAAAGCGCTCAAGAAAGCGCTCTCGGACGACGTCAAGGACGTCCGTCTCTCCAAACGCCTCAAGGATTCAGCCGTCTGCCTCATCAGTGGAGAAGGCGTGTCGCTCGAGATGGAGAAGATTCTCAAGGCCGTCCCCAACCCGTCCGCGCCCAAAGCCGAGAGGATTCTTGAAATCAACCCCGACCACGCCTTGTTCACCGCGCTTGAGAGCGTTCATGAAAAGCAACCGAAAAAAATCAAGGACTACGCGAAGACCTTGTATTTGCAAGCCCTTCTTCTCGAAGGGCAACCGATCGACGACCCTGCGGAGTTTTCCCGTCTGATCACCGAGTTGATGGTGGAATCGTCCAAGGTTTCGTCTTGATACGGAAGAAAGGGTCCTTATGAAAACCGCCTATATCCACGGCCGCATCCACACCCGCCACATCGACGCCTTCCTCGTCGAAGACGGACGCTTCGTCACATTCGGCACCACGGGCGCCGTCTTGGCGAAACTAGGAAGAGGCGACGCCGTCATCGACTTGAACGGTCATCGCGTCCTGCCCGGCTTCCACGACAGTCACATGCACGTACTCGGACTCGGGCAGAGCTTGCGCGCACCCGACGTTTCCGGCGTGAAGACGGTGGACGGACTCGTGGCGTTCCTCAAAGAGCGACTGACGCCGCCCGCGCTGTTTGCGCGGGGGTTTCACGAATCGCAACTCGTAGAGAAACGCCCGATTCGCAAAGAGGACCTCGACCGCGTCAGCACGGACATTCCGGTCATGCTCGAACGTGTTTGCGGCCACCTCAGCGTCGGCAACACCAAGGCGATCGAAGCCGCCTTGCAAAAAGAGACGCCCGCCGCGCAAGATGCGAACTACGATTTCGAAAAGGGCCACTTCGTCGAAAAGGACGCCATCCGTTGGCTCTATCGACCGCATGCGAGCGAGAGCGCGCAAGCGATGGAGCGCGACATCCTCACCGCGCAGGCGCACTTGTTCGCCCACGGCGTCACCGCCGTAGGCAGCGACGATTTTTCGGCGAGCGACATGTCTTTTCAAACGGTCTTCGACGTCTTCGATGCGCTCGATCGCGACGGTCGATTGAAACTGCGCGTCCATGAACAGGCCAACTTGCCCGACGAAGCCGATTTGCAAGCGTACTTGCGCGCCGATTTGCACCGCCACCGCGGTCGTCGTTTTCGCGGAAGCGCCTTGAAACTGTTGACGGACGGCTCCTTGG
The DNA here is from genome assembly GCA_007132145.1 of Candidatus Izemoplasma sp. Taxonomy (GTDB): domain Bacteria; phylum Bacillota_I; class Bacilli_A; order Izemoplasmatales; family Izemoplasmataceae; genus SLPE01. The sequence goes on along the minus strand of SLPE01000181.1, from coordinate 478 downwards.
GAGCCAGAAGCGCCTACATGAAAGCCCCCTACGCCGACGAAGACACCTGCGGCGTTCGCGTCTTCGACCCCGAGAAGCTCTCCCGACTGATCAAGACCGCGCACGCGGAAGGGATGGATGTCGCCTTGCACGCCATCGGCGACCGTGCCGTCGAAGACATCCTCGACGTCATCGAGACGATTCCCGCCGCCGAGCGAGCCGCGCGCCGGCATTCGATCATCCATGTGCAATGCGCGGACCGCGCACAGATCGAGCGGATGCGCGCCCTCAACGTCGGCGCTCACATCCAACCGGTCTTCATCGACACCGACCTCGAAATCATCAAGGCGCGGCTCGGTGAGCGCCGCTTCGAAAGCTATCTCTTCAACACGATGATGCGTTCAGGGTTGCAAGTCGCGCTCGGCACCGACGCGCCGGTCGAAGGCGTCGACCCTTTCAAGAACCTCTATGTCGCCTTGACGCGCGCGTCATTGAAGCG
>SLPE01000204.1 GCA_007132145.1 Candidatus Izemoplasma sp. | reverse complement strand
GAAGAAAAAGCGTCCGAGCGGACGTTCGGCGCCCTCGATTCTCTCGCCGACATGCTCAACATCCCTGTCCCCTACCATATCGAAGCCTTCGACAATTCCCATTTTCAAGGCGGAGAACGCACCGGCGCGATGGTCGTGTTCAAAAACGCCCGTCCGAGTAAACGCGATTACCGCAAGTACCGCCTTTCCTCCACGAACAAAGGCGATGTCGACGACATGGAAGAAGTGTTGTACCGTCGTTATCGCAGGTTGTTGATGGAAGATGCGAAACTGCCCGATCTCGTGCTCGTCGACGGCGGCATTCACCAGCTCAACACCGCGCTTTCCACGTTACAGAGTCTCGCCCTCGACATCCCCGTCGCCGGCGTCGTCAAATCGAAAAACCACAAGACCGACCGCTTGATCGCTTCCGACATGAGCGAAATCGACATCGGCACCGACAAACACGTCTTCGCCCTTTTGGCGAGGATTCAGGAAGAAGCCCACAGATTCGCAGTCGATTATCACAAGAATTTACGACAAAAAGGGGTCTACGCCACTGTTTTGGACACCATCGAAGGTGTCGGTGAAAAGACGAAAAAGAAACTGCTCGAACGCTTCAAGACGCTAGAGAACATGCGCCGTGCGGACCTCGAAGCGCTCAAAGCGCTCCGTATCCCCGAAACGACGGCGCGACGCATCCTCGACACGCTCGCAAAGACATCTCGGAGGTGACACCATGCCCCGCATCCAAGGCATCATCTTAGACCGCGACGAACACCACCGCCTCATCCGGGTGAAGACCCCCGGTCGCATCGTCGGCGTCCATTTCCAACGCGCCGCCTTCAACCGTTTCGCCGCCCATCTCGTCCCGGGTGTCCTCATCATCGTCAACACCCGCCATCGCGTCCGCCGCCGGCATCCCGCCTACCGCTTGCAAGCGACCGAAGTGCTCGCGCTCATCGCGCGGCAACGCCGCGGCAGGAAACGCCTCTATTCCCGCACATCGATGCGTCGCGACATCCGGGCGTTCGTCAACACGCTCGACGTAAAGATGTTCCTCGACCTCGAGTTGAGCATGCATCCCTACAAACCGGACCCGACGTTCAAACAGGAAATCATCCAGGCGGGCTATGTCCTCGTCGACGGAACGGACACCGTCATCGAACGCTACAGTGCCGTCATCAAACCGACTGTACACAAACGGTTGTCGAAACGGACGTTGAAATTCCTCTCTGTCACGCAAGAAGACGTCGACAACGGCCTCGACTACCAAGACTTCTACACGCATTTCCGTGATGTCGTCGAAAAGACCCGCCCGGCCATCGTCGTCTGGGGAAAGAACGACGGATTGTCTTTGAAAGAGTCCTACGACATCAACCGTCTTCCCGATCTCAGCGCGACGTGCCGTATCGTCAATCTCCTCGAACTCCATAAGAACTACTATCATCTCAAAGACGACCTCGGCTTGGCCAACGCCCATCGACTCTACGGCCATGAAACGTCTTCACAACGCCATGACGCCCTTGAGGACGCGATGATGACCCATGACGTCTTCATCGCTTTCAAAGCCGTCTTGAACAATGAACGAGGCGTGGACTTGAACGCCTTGAACGCGCTCAACGCCGATCGGTCGTAAAGGAAAGGACGCGATACCGTGAACATCGTCAACGAACTCGTGCGTTATGCCTTGCACCACGAACTGCTCGACCCCGCCGATGCCGATCTCGCCTTCAATCGACTCCTCGACCTCTTCGAGTTCGACGCATCGGAAGGACCGCAGTTTCATACACAAGCCCCCATCCTCACGCTCGATGCGTTGAAGAAAGCGCTCGTCGATGCGGCGCCCTCGCGTTTTCACATTCGAGACGAAGCCGCTGCCGACGTGTTCTTCGCCACGGCGATGGATTTCGTCCTGATGCCTCCTTCAGTCCTACAAGCGCGTTTCGAACGTCTCCTGAAGGACTCGAGCGAGCGTGCGACCGAAGCGTTGTACAAGCTCGCGGAGGCGAGCGGATACATCCAGATGGCCCAAGTCGCGAAGAACCGCCAGTTCACGGTGCCCTCCCCCTACGGCGACATCGAACTGACGATCAACTTGAGCAAACCCGAAAAGGATCCGCGCGACATCGCCAAGAAAAAAGAAACGACTTCGACGCGCCACCCCGCCTGCCTCCTTTGCAAAGAGAGCGTCGGCCTCCGCGGCGGCGCAGGTGTCCCTCCGAGAGGGAACCACCGCATCGTCAAAGTCCCTGTCAACGACGAACCGTTCTATTTGCAGTATTCGCCGTATGTCTACTATCGTGAACATGCGATTCTCCTTCATGAGCGTCACATCCCGATGAATCTCGGAGCGCACACTTTTTTGCGCCTCTTCGATTTCATCGACCGCTTTCCCCATTCCTTCATGGGGTCGAACGCGGGCATACCCATCGTCGGCGGCTCGATCCTCTCGCACGAACACTATCAAGGCGGTCGTGCACAATTTCCGCTCGACCGTGCGCGCAGTCTTGAAACGCGCACCGTCGGCCACGTCCGTTTCGAGCGTTTGAAATGGCCGATGTCCGTCATCCGGATGTCGTCATCAAACCGCGAGCGACTCATCAAAGCGGCGACGAGACTCCTCGATGTCTGGTCGGTCTATAGCGATGAAGATGTCGGTATCGTCGCCGAAACGACCGAGCCGCACAATGCCGTGACGCCGATTCTCCGCAAGGAAGCGGACGCCTATGTGCTCAACGTCTGTCTTCGGAACAACCGCACCGATGAAACCCGCCCCGACGGCATCTTCCACATCGATCCGCAACG
>SLPE01000121.1 GCA_007132145.1 Candidatus Izemoplasma sp. | reverse complement strand
CTATTGTTGGATTATCTCGTCGATGCCGATGAAGATTTCGACCATGTCGTGTCGATGTATTTCTATAACCTGGATGAGGGGATGGTCGCCAACTCGAGCGGACTCGTCTTGGGACCGGACGTGGATTTGACGCATCGGCCCTGGTACACCGGTGCGTTGGAAGGCGACGGCATCGCGTATACGCCCGCCTACATCAATTTCACCGAAGACCGCATCATCATCACGCTGTCTTACGAAGTTCATGACGGGGAGACGTTGCTCGGCGTCTTGGCGGGCGATGTCGACATCCGCAACTTGTCGGAACACTTTTCGACACTCCAAGTCGGAGAAAGCGGGTTCGCGTTCATCATCGATGCAAATGACCGTTTGATCGCTGCGCCGCAGGTGAAACCCGATAAGATCGAGATTCTTCCTGCCGATGAGCACGGGTATGCGTTCACGCGGACGTTACTGGAGCCCTTGAATCACAATATTGAAATCGATGGTCACAACGGTGTTCTGGCTTTCGGTGAACTCGTGAACGGAGACTACTTTCTCGGCGTGTTCATGCCGAACGCAGAATACTATCAGCGGGCTCAATTGTTGAGGGGGGCGTTTATCGCGGTCGGCATCGTGCTTGTCGGCATGTCCCTGCTCATCGCTTACTTCAACACGAAATTCATCCGACAGCCTGTCACGTCACTGATCGGCGACCTCGGAAAAATCGAAGCGACGGAAGACTCGGTCTACCGCGTTCCCGAAGAGGAAAAACTCGGGTTTTCCGAGATACGGCGCTCGATTAACAAAGTTCTAGATATGTTACACATGTATTTCGAAGAGAACAAGCAGAGCCGACACGCGTTGATGGTCGAGAACCAGCGGGTTCTCCGGTTGATGGAATCGACGGCCGACGTCCTGTTCGAAATCGACCGCTCCCGTCGTTTTGTGTCGGTTTTCGGTAAAGGATTGGCCAAGCTCGGCATGAAGCCGCAAGACTTCGTCGGCAAGACGATCGTGGAAGTCTACGGTAAGGCGGGCGAATCCAGACACGCCATGTACAAAGAAGCGTTGGCCGGTAAGGTGAGAGGCTATGAATGGGAGTACACGTCTTCCGAAGGCGTATTGTATTTTTCATCCGTGATCTCCCCGATCTACGATGAAGACGATGATGTCATCGGCGCCGTCGGTGTCATGCGCGACATCACTGATCAAAAACTCAAACAACTCGAAATCGAGCACATCAGTACCCATGACCACTTGACGGGGCTATACAACCGGCGTTATTTTTCCGATCATCTGAGTCATTCCGACGATGCCGATTTCTATCCCCTGGGCATCATGATGATCGATTTGAACGGCTTGAAGGTGTTCAATGACGCTTTCGGGCATCACACTGGGGATCGTGTATTGATCGAAGTGAGCCGGACCATCCGCCGTGTCGTTTCCAGAGAGGGGATTGTCGCCCGCATCGGCGGCGATGAGTTCGCCGTCGTATCGCGGAAGACGACGCCCGGCAAGATGGAGACGTTGAAGACGCGCATTTATGAAGACATCGAGTCCATGAACATCGAAAACATCGATTTATCGGTTTCGATCGGCTATGCGGTTAAGAGAATGAAGCGTGAACGCATCCATGAAGTCATCAAGGAAGCGGAGAACTACATGTACAAACAAAAGATCATCGGCGGAAAGAGCGCGAGAAGCAAGGCGATTTCGACGATCTTGAAGACCTTGACCGAGAAATACGCCGTCGAAAGGGTCCATTCCGAACGCGTCTCCGAAATCTGCCATAGGATCGGCAAGGCGATGGGATACGCGCAAGACGCCCTCGATGAACTGCGACTCGCCGGCGTGTTCCATGACATCGGCAAAATCTCCATTCCCGACAACATCCTCGACAAGCCTGCGAAGTTGACCGAAGAAGAGATGACGGTGATGCGTTCGCATACCGAGAGCGGATACAATATCTTGCGATCGGCGGACGAATATTCGTCTTTGGCCGAAGACGCGCTCTGTCATCACGAATTTTACGATGGAAACGGCTATCCGAACGGCTTAAAAGGGGAAGAGATTCCCTTGAACTCGAGAATCATCGCCGTCGCCGATGCGTACGAAGCGATGACTTCGGACAGGAATTATCGCAAGGCCCTCAGCATAACCGCGGCGATTGAAGAACTGGAAAAGTACAAGGGCACACAGTTCGATCCCAACATCGTCGAGGTGTTTCTCGAAAAAGTCCAACCCGACTTGCCCGAATGATCATACGCCGTTTTCGATGACGGTTTCACACCCGATAAAATGCATGAAAAAATGATACGCTGCCATGAGGAGTGGATGCCATGCCGACCAGAATCGTCATCAGTCCGGGAAAGTATATCCAAGGACCGGGAGCACTCGAGCAGATCGCATCCCATGCGGAAGGGTACGGAGAAAAGGCGTTCATCGTTTCCGACGAGTTCGTCATGGCGATGACGAAGAAGACGGTGAACAAGAGTTTTTCCGACTCCCCCATGGCGTGTATTGCCGAAGTGTTCCGTGGTGAATGCACGAAACCAGAAATCATGCGCTTGAAAACGATCGCGCATGACAAGACCTGCGACGTCGTTGTCGGTATCGGCGGCGGGAAGACGCTCGATGCGGCCAAAGCGGTCGCCTTCCATGTGCGTAAGCCGGTCATCGTCGTGCCGACGATCGCCTCGACCGATGCCCCGACGAGCGCTTTGTCGATCCTTTATACTGAAGACGGCGTTTTCGATGAAGTGTTGATGTTGCCGAAAAACCCCGAGGTCGTTCTCGTCGATACGAAGATCATCGCCGAAGCGCCGGTG
>SLPE01000197.1 GCA_007132145.1 Candidatus Izemoplasma sp. | reverse complement strand
TGGTTTATAAATAAAAAAAAATTATAAATTTTTTATGGTTTCGTCAATCATCTGTTTTAAATAATCAACATAACTTGTATAACCATCTTTCAACCACTCACTTGGATATTCTAAAATAAAATCAACAACATCCATTCCATCATCTTCCCATTCTTCCCGTTTTATTGTTGGCATAAAATATGGGATGTATGGTACAAATTTGAAAAGAAAATCAGAAACTGTTTGCCCCTCTCTCAATTTTGTTTCCCACACATCTCTTGTTGATAGATTTTCATTCTTTACTATACCCATATCAGGAAAGACTAAAATTTTACATAGATGAAAGGGAAAGAATCTCATTTTATTTAAATGTGATAAACCACCTGATGCTAACCAAATAATTTTAGGAAAAAATATTGACATAATGATTGCAGTTTTTTCACTTTCCACTAACCCTATATATGTGTTTGCCTTATCAAAATTAATGTCTAATATTAGATGTGTTCCAAAAAACGGTACGGTTCTTCTTCCATCAAATTCACAAATATACTCACCATACCTGGCATTATGTATCCATTGTGGATAATTCCCATCACCTGTCTTTTTTCTTTTTAAGTTTTCATCATACCAAATAATTTTTGCTGTATGTAGAAAAAATGTTCTATATGGAAAAACAGTTGCACCACCATAGAAAGTACCAAGATTATATTTCTTATACACTTCATATACTTTTTTCTTTCCAAAACGTTCGGTTAAACCCCTTAATAAAACATTTGGAATGTTTTTTGGGTTTTTATGAAAATCATTATACCAATGTTCAGGTATGAAATCACTATCATAAAGGTTTTGTGCTTCAACCTCTTCATTCATGTTTAATTTCAGTGGTCTGTTACGTTCAGGTTTTTTATGATATCCACAATCATTTTCTCTATCACATCTTCCATAATCACCCTCAAGAAATCTTTTTGTTGATGTATTAAAATATCTCACAAAACGACCATCTTCACCGCATGATGGGCAAGTAACCTTTTCCTTACTATTTAATTCGTATAAAAATTGTCCCATATTAAGATTTCTTATAAACCATTCCCTTTGCGTTTCTTCTCAATATACCTTTTTCAATCCAGGATGCCAATAATCTATGACAGTCTTCTTGATTGTATTTTAAATAATGTTCCATTGATTTCACTACATCAAAATATGGTGCTGATTGTGGTAAAATCTTTTCAAAGAAATTAATCTCCGTTTCACCATTCAAATGTTTTCTATAATTTAAACTTGTTAATTCTAAAACATTTATAACTTCTTTAACATAAAAATCGATTATTTTCGCTGAATTCACTAAATCTGTTACTCTTATTGATGAACTTTGAACACCGTAAAAATTATCCAATCTGTTTAATATTATAGCAATCCTAAATATATAACTATCCATCTTACCCATAATATTATTATATGTACCAATCTTTAATTTCCCATCGGATGTATATTTTTTATCGGAATCATTACGCCATGAATTTAAAAAACTCATACAATCATCATCAAGTGGTAGGAGTTGATGATTTACTGGATTCTCATACATTGATAAATATTTTTTATTAAATTCTTCCAAAGAATTAACATATTTAACGGTTTCCTCAAACACATTTTTAGTTTTTATCTCGTCATCTAAACAGAATAATATTCTAAAAATATTTCCATTTACAATTCGATGTTGAGAGTACATATCAAAAAGCATTTCAATTTGTGTTGCACCAAATAAAGAAACAAGCGGTTTACTGACATAATTATTCCCCTCTTCATTTATTCTATTCCTCATTAATGCATCATAACCCCATAATTTCAAAAGTGTTTCTTCATCGTTACCTGCACGATAACGATTAAATGAATTAAATAGACCCATAATTTCATCTGCACGTATCATAAATGCTCTTCCATCATTATCATCGAGGATTTTTAAAAGTTTTTCAAAAGTAAAATCATCGCTAAACATCACAAATTCTTTTGCTTTATTTGGTGGATTTGTTAATCCCTTTGAATGTAACCAATTTCTTAATTCAGGTTCTTCTTCAATATTCACACTTTTCTTACCCTTAATCATCCCTTTCCACTCTCTAATAACGTCATCCTCACTTTTATATCTTTTTACTAATTCACCCTGTTTTTCATATGCATCTTTAAAGACATGTCTCATTATAACACTTTTACCCATTCCTGATGAAAGTGCAATTATTGACCATAAATTACTTTTTTCTCTCCACCCTGTTTTAATTTCAACTTCATAAAAATTTGATAAAATATAACCACATGAATTTAAAACGGCACTTGCAACAACATTTGGATTAATTTTGTTATATTCAGATTGCATTAATACGTGATCGTGAACTACTTTAGTAAACGCTTCAATTGGAAATTTGTTTTTCTTTTTCATATTATACTATATATTTTAAAAGTTCGTGTCCCATATCCTCTAACAATACTTTATTTACATTACCCTCACCATCATAAAAAGTTAATGTATGTTCATATAGATCAAGTAATGAGACATTATTCATTATTATTATTCGAATTAATTTACCTATCGATAATTCGTATGTATTGAGTATCGTTTTAAACATATTATCTTCTTTCTTACTAAAACCAACCGTGAATGTTTTAGTTTTCAATTCTCTTTTATACATGTCTTCACGAAATTCTTCAGGTATCTCACTGTAAAATTTAGGAATCGTATCTCTACTTAAAACAGCGTTACGTAATATTTCATTATATTTTAAATTATTAAAATATGAAATATCTGTTAACATCTTTGAGATATATTCATTTAATGTA
>SLPE01000066.1 GCA_007132145.1 Candidatus Izemoplasma sp. | reverse complement strand
ATCCCCCATACTTGTACTGCTTTAGGTATTTGGAACGCATCCATGTCCTGGGGCTCTTGGTTTCCTCATAATCGTCATCCCAGAATGTATCACCGAAGGTGCTGTTCGGGAACTGCAGGTAATAGCCAAACACCGGAGCGTTTTCCAAGAACTTCCCCTCGGTCAGTGATTGGAACAACGACTGGGGCAGCTGGAAATTGTGCAGATGGCTGTTCGTCCAGCCAAAGACCACGTTGATGAGGTAATGCAGCTGATGCAGAGCCAGGGAGGATGGGACGATGATATCCCGGGAAATGGATTTTGCAACGCCGCCGTATTTCGCGAGGATCTTTGCTTCATTGGCAGGCATGGAATCAAGAAGACTGGCACGCAACTCCAGATGCAACTGCATGGCATATGGAGCCTTCTTCTTTCCAGGTGCTGCCGTCTCTGGATCTGCAGGCACCCCATCTGGTTTCTTTTGCTCGCGGGACCGACTCTTCTGCGCGTACGTACGATTTCGCGTACGATACATCTCGCTTCTCATTGCCGTGTCCGTTTTCTCCGGTTCATCATACAGTCCCTTCTCGTAGGGTAGGTAGTTTTGCACCATCACCATGCTAATTTGCAATGTTTGGGCAATCTCTGATGAGCTCTTTCCCTGATCAGATAATTCACGAATCTGACGTGACCGAGTGCTAGACCACAAACCTTCGGTGATGAGGATTTTTCTCACCTTCGTAGTTGAGATTTCCGTCTGCAAGGCGGTTTCACTTATCGAACCTGTTCTCTTGTACACACTCACTACCTTTTCGATGGTCTCTGCCTTTGGTGCTTCTACATTCTTTGCCATTTCCAATCCCTCCTTTCTCTGTAAAGAAGGTATAGCATAGTAATAATGTCGTGTCAATAAAGACAATGTCGTGACAATAAAATTGTTATCAGTACAACATAGTGTCCCCTGAGAAATGAAGGGGGGGGAGAAACGATACGTATCGACGTGCAGGGTACCATGCAAGATAACGCGCAAGATAACGCGCAAGATAACGCGCAAGATAACGCAAGTCGCCCCACCCCCAAGTTAGTTTTGAAGAAATGATCCTTCAGAACTGTTCCATGCAAAGTTAGACTCAAGAACAGCATATACAGTTTTTAATGAAAGGGTTGCAGAATACATCAATTTGGTATAGGAACTATCTCTGAGCGTGCAATGGAAATTTAACCCACATGTTTTACTACAACCATATGAAGGGGAGTGTAAGATACATGGCAATAAGCAGACTTGTTTTCTGCAAGAAAGATGGAAACAGATATTCTGATTCATGGTGGACTAATATTTTTTTTAAGGCCATTAAGTCTTCGGGCATACATGTTGAAGAAAGGGTATTGGTGCCCCATTCATTTCGTCATACAGCATGCACGCTGCTGCTGAATGCGGGAGAGAACCCAGAGAAAATACGTGCTTCCCTCGGTTGGTCAAATGAGGATATGCAGAAGCTGTACACGCACTGGAAGCCGGAGCACATGAAAAATCAGGGCAGAATCATGGACTCCATACTGCCGGGTATGTAGTAACCGTGCAACCGGATGAAAATGAGTCAGTTTGCAAAATCCTTGACTCACCTATATACAGATTATTCTGGTCTATGGGAGTAAAAAATCAAGGTAGTTATCTCGGTTAATGACGTTGAAATGAGATTCTGGATATGACGAAACCCACAAACGAGGTGCTTTCGGTATTTTCTTCCCCCATTTGAACTCATACCCGTATAGTACACCGTCAATTTCTTCGATGTAGTCAATTTCTTGGCCGCTGTAGGTTCTCCAAAAAAATGAATTACCATAAAATCCATGATATGCATTATGCTTCAGCCGTTCAGTAATCAGGAATTGTTCAAACAGTTGTCCGGTGTCATTACGTTCAGACAAGGTATTAAAATTAGCAATGAGGGAGTTGCGGATTCCTGTATCAAAGAAATAGTACTTTTTCTTTTTAGTTATTTCATTACGAAGATTACGGCTATAAGCACCTAACTGTCGAATAACAAACGATTTTTCCAGCAGGTCTAGATAACGGTTTACAGTTTTTACATCAATTCCCAAAGACGATGCAAGTTCATAGGATGATACTTGATTACCGATTTGGAATGCCAAAAGCCGCAGCAGATCCAGAATTATCTTAGAGGATTTTATTTGTTCTAAAGTTAAAATATCCTTAAGCAGGTACGAATCAGTAAGTTCAGTAATAATTTCAATTTTTTCATTTCTGCTGTCAGCAGCTAGCACTTCTGGATAAGAGCCATATAATAGGAATTCTTCAAGACGACTATACAGTTCATACTTTGTAAGATCATGTATTAGTTCATCCTGAGCTAAAGGATACAGAACTACTGTCCTTTTCCTCCCAGTCAAAGGCTCTCCTGTCTTTTGGGATAGTTTAAATGATGATGAACCAGTGGCGATGAATATCGTATCAGGAATGTAATCGACTAGTAGCTTTAAGGAAAATCCTATATTTGGTATCATTTGGGCTTCATCAATAGCTATAATATCATAGTCCATTGTAAGTTCCTTGAACTTAACTAAATCCCGTGATGCGATAAGTTCAGCAAATCTCACATTGTCCCCAGTTTCCAGTAGATACTTTCTATTTGAACTTGCCAGATATGCTTCTAAAAGGGTAGTTTTTCCAACTCTCCTAGGGCCATAAAGGATGAGTACTCGATTTTTCCTGAATTCTTTATCCAGCCATGCAAGCGTAGCGCGCGCAGTCGCATACCCTTCGAGAACCTCCGATTCCTTGCCCCTGTCCTCCGGCAGGCGTAATCTGGCAGTTTCGCAGT
>SLPE01000071.1 GCA_007132145.1 Candidatus Izemoplasma sp. | reverse complement strand
CTGCTTGTCGCCTTCGAGCGTCTCGATGTAGTGGTCGAGCTCACCCAACAACGTCTGGTCGAGTTCACTCGTGTTCAACAGTCTGTTTTTCATGTAGGACCTCCGGGGATACGTTATCAAACCTGTATCATTATACTTTCCGAACATGACTTTGTAAATGCTTTTTGTGAATTAATCTGAAATTTGTAATACATATTTTCTGTAATACAACTATCGAATGGCGAGTTGCGTTATGAACGATGACGGATACGTCATTTACGGACGGGATGAAGCGCTTCCGGTATGTTTTTCAATCGGAAAACCTAAGCAACGGTCTCCCATGGCCGTAAATGACTGACAAATCTACGAAAACATGGTATCATGGGGGTATCACGGAAAGGACAGGTGACTTATGAGATTGTTGCGACGCATCTTCCGGCGGATTTCCTACAGGTTCATGCGCAAGAAAGTCGACGAGGCCGTGGACAAGGAAAATCCGCTCGAAAAGAACAAGGCAATGGCCGCAGGTAGCGACAAAGAAAGCGGAAAGAAGAAAGATGCGGTAGATAAGACGAAACAACAAAAACCCGGCGCGCCCAACATCGACAAACACTGAGTCCGTTTCAACAAAAACCTCCTTGCGGCACTCGACGGCAAGGAGGTTCTTTCATAGAGGGTCATCCTTCAACCCATCTTCTTCGAGCCGATGTTGATGCGAGGGTCGAAAAGACGGTACATCATGTCGATGAAAAAGACGAAAACGAGTCCGAGCGCCGCGTACACGCCGACGACGCCGGTCGCGACCGTGACGTTGATCGTCATCGAATGGCCGCCCATGACCGGTGTGAACAACGACGTCCAAAGGAGCATCGACAAGCCGGCGACGTTGTTGATGATTTCCAGCAGGAAACTGCCGGCGATGACGAAATAGACCGTCGGCGTCAATTCGGGGAGGATCGGCACGACGGCGTTCTTCAAGTGATGTCTCGTCAACATCTGCCATTCGTTCATGCCCTTCGTCTTGAGCAGGAGCGAATAATCCGATTCGAACGTTTCCGTCAGTTCGTTGCGAATCAGCAAAGTGAATTTCGAAAGCGGCAGGAGCGCCAACGCGACCGCCGGCATCACCATCTGGTGAAGACGGCCGACATAGGTCGTGACGTCGGAAGGTTGCGGCATCGAGGGAAACCAGCCGAGTTGATAGGAGAAAACGAGCATGAAGGCGAATATCCAGACGAAATTGGGAATCGAGCCGATGACGAGCAAGACGCCCAAGAGCCCCCGGTCGAACAACGTGTTCCGTTTGAGCGCGGCGACGCTGCCGATGAGAATCGACCCGACCATGTAGAAGATGAAGGCCATGATGTTGATCGAAAACGTCCGGCGCGCACCGAGCATGAGCGCATCCCAGAGCGACCATGCCCTGTAGCGTCCGAAATCGCCGCGTGTGACGATGCCCTTGACGTACTCGAGGTATTCGAAGAACAAGAAACGCATGTTTTGCCAAAAATCCGGCGTCGGCCGGTTCCAACTCGTCCATGAAGCGATCGTCAAGGCGAAATAGACGAGGGTGAAGATGAAAATCCACATGAAAAAAAGCCACAACAATCGAACGATGACATACTTCAACATCGAGCATTCCTCCACGGTGTAGGGTGATGCTGTCCGCTTCGATTATAACATACGATGCCGGTGTGCGACACCGTCTTCTTTTTACCACATCAAAAGCGGCGCTTTACGCCGCTTTGTGTCCTCGAGACGTTGCTTTTCAGTCCACGACGAAGTCGAGCGTCTGTGTCGGATGACGCTCGGAGAAGATACGGACACGGCCTTGCCCTTTCGCCTTCGTCTTCAGCCAGACGCTCGCGACACCGCCTTGCAAAGCGCGATGTGCAGGGCCGAGCCTTTCGAGAACGCCGTCGGTTTCGACCGTGACCACTTCGTCGGTGTAGAAGGCGCGTTCGCCGAAACCGTTGACGCATTCGACGGTGACGCGGACGACGTCGTAGCTGTCGCCGTGAAGAAGCGTCGTCTCATCGGCGCCAAGCGACAGCCGGTAATCGTCTTCGACGCCTTTGTGCACCGTTTTGACGTGTTCTTCACCGATGTAGCCCTTGAACGTGAAACGGGTGTTCGCTTCGCCCCAGCCGCCGATATACTTCGTATAGAGGGCGACGGCGTCATCGAAGGACATCTTGTACTTGAACAGGATCAGAGCGAACGTCAGTTTGTGATGCAGGCGCATCTTCAATCCGTTACGCAACATGTAGAGCATGATCGCCTTGATGCGCGCGGCGTCCCTTTTCGAAAACCGTTCGTTCTTTTCGATGCGCGCGCCGATGAGGTCGTCGATGACGATCGGCGGATGCGGCAGGTGCTTGAAAGTTTCAGAAGGCGTGTAGACGCCGATCTTCTCCTCCCCCTTGTACAATTCGACGCGGTCGCAGTTGGTCGCGACGACGACGGATTTGAGCTCACCGCCGGCGAGGTCGCCGATGTGCATCATCGAAAGGACTTCCATGAACGGCGTTTCACCTTGTGAAGCGTAGATCGCCGCGGCGTACTTCGGTTGTCTTCCCATGTCGAGGACGCCGTGGTGACAGACATGGTCCTTGCTGCCGAAGGCGGCGTGGGTGTTGTAGTCGTTCATGCACCAGCCGATGACGCCCATGAGGCCTTTCATGGCGTAAGCTTCATCGAGCACTTTGGCGTGGCGGAGCGCGTGTTCGATGCGGTGGTTCTCGTCGTCGAAGGCTTTCGTCGGGAACATGTGCCCGTTGTGTTCGGTGACGAGATAGGGATGGGTCTTCTTCGTCATCGCGCGCTTCTTCGCAAGACCGCGGTTGTCGCCGCGGTGGGTGAAGTCGTT
>SLPE01000055.1 GCA_007132145.1 Candidatus Izemoplasma sp. | reverse complement strand
TAAAAGTGAGATATAGCAGTATGGCAAGATATGATGATTTATCCGACGAAGATGCTAATCACTTTGAAAGCCTCCAAAATATTAGAGAATACATTTCCAAAACTACACCTAAAATGCAAAGACTTGCTCGTCAAAATGGTGTTCCAGCTGATCTTCAATCTTACCCTGCCCCAATGGTAGGAGGTCCAGTAATACCTGTTAATTTATTTCAAGCTATACTACACGATGATTCACATTCTGGTATTGATAAACAAAGAATACTGGACACAATTAATACACTAATAGGTCAGTTGGAAGAAAGAATAGAAAGGGAGTTTAAGAATGTGATAAATCCTTTTTACTGGCTGGGGCTCATCATAGAAAAAATTCTTAGAGTTCCATTTTGGTTACTTTCTAAAACAGGCTTTGATGTCAACAAAATTGAAGAACATTTTTTAGGAAAACTTTTTAAATCACTTGGAGTAATTTTAATTCTTTACATCGCTGTAAAGCTTGGGGTTTCAGATGAAGTGTTATCTCAGATTTTCCCGTTTCTAAAATAACCAAGCTGTATAACACGCATTTCGTGCGGACGGGTAAACGTTAGTTGCTTATATTCTTAGATGATCGCCCCGCCGCACAAATGCAGGGCCGTTAGCGGTCAATTATTACCATGGAAAAAATTAACTACGTAACTTCATGAGAAAATCATCAATACCATTTTTACTTGCCAGTTTACTACTATTTACGAACTGTTCTACTGAGAGCACACCGATCTATACGTTGTCTACAAATGTTAATCCCTCTGAGGCTGGTTCGGTCACTCCTGCTTCAGGCGAATATGATGAGGGAACGACCGTAGAAATTATTGCAACTCCAAACGAACATTGGGTTTTTAATGGATGGCAGGGAGATCATACAGGAATTCAAAATCCAGTTTCTATCGTGATGGATTCCGATAAGAGTATCACTGCACAGTTTATAAAAAGAGAATACCCGTTAACTATTAATGTAGAAGGGGAAGGAAGTGTACAGGAAGAAGTTATTCAACAAAAAACAACGGATTATCCTCATGGTACCATTGTTCAACTCACTGCAAATCCAGCGGAAGGCTGGGAATTTATTGAATGGAGTGGAGATGTTGATGGAACGGAAAAAGTTGTTGAAATTGAGGTTGATGAAGAAAAAAGTGTTACTGCCCATTTCCAACCTATTGATTTCTTATTAACTATTGAAGTTGACGGTAATGGCCAAGTTGAGGAAGAAATTGTGCAATCTAAAAATACCGAATATCCGTTTGGTACAAATGTACAGCTTACTGCTATACCGGATGAAGGTTGGGAATTTATTGAATGGAGTGGTGATTTAGAGGGGGATGAAAATCCACAAACAATTATAATTCAAGAGCAAACAAATATTACAGCAGTATTTGAGCAAATTGAATACACAATTGATCTGAATCTTGATGGCAATGGAGAAATCAATATAAATCCAAATAAAGATTTTTACGTGTTTGGTGAGGAAATAATAATAACTGTCGAACCAGAAAGCGGTTGGAATTTTGTGCACTGGAAAGGAGATGTTGAAGGGACAGATAACCCATTACAACTAATTATCGATCAAAGCATAAATGCAACAGCAGTATTGGACAACAGTCCATTTGAAGGAGGTAATGGCTCTGAAGAGTTTCCATATATGGTTTCCACAGTTGAACAATTACAAGAGGTCCGAAACTATCCAAATAGGAATTTCATCCAGTTAAATAATATTGATGCAAGTGAAACCAAAAATTGGAATGGCGGTGAAGGCTTTGCCCCAATTGGCGATGATGTTATTATTTTTACTGGGAGTTATAATGGTAATAATTACACCATTTCAAATTTGTTCATAAATCGACATGAAAGAAGAGTTGGTCTATTTGGTCAAACTCAAAGTGCAAAGTTGGAAAGTATACAACTTCAAAATGTTAATATTGCAAGCACTCGAGGGGTAAGTAATTCAGGTGGACTTGTTGGAAATTCTGGATCAAATACCAAGATCTACAATTGTCATGTTTCAGGTGTTTTAAATGGAACTCTAAGTTTGGGTGGATTAGTAGGTGCAAATTGGGGTGAAATATCAAAATCAAGTTCTGAAATTGAAATAAACGCCTCAAATACTGTAATAGGTGGTTTAGTTGGCAGAAATAATGGCGAAATAAATTTATCATTCGCGATAGGTTCTGTTAATTCTCCACGTCATCAAGTTGGAGGATTGATTGGTGAAAATCGCGGTTCAATATACAACTCTTATTCAGTTGTAGAAGTTTCTGGAGATGAAGAAGTTGGAGGATTTATTGGTGTAAATATGAGCAGCAATCAAGTTATTAAAAATTCATTTTCCGCTGGTGCAGTTTCAGGAGGAAAGGATGTTGGTGGTTTCATAGGTCTAAATGCCATTTCACTTGAGGATAATTACTGTGACTCAGATGCATCAAATCAACCCAATTGTATCGGTCGAGGAGTATCTGATGGTATTAGTGGTTTGAATACATCTCAGATGAAAGGCGCTCCTGCAGAACAAAATATGCCGGAGTTTGATTGGGAAACCGTTTGGAATATAACTTCTGGATATCCAATTTTGAGGTGGCAAGAGGAATGACAACTTTTCTTTATTAATGCAAAAATTATAATGATATGGAATTTATTAAGATTATTTTTACCGTTGTTATAGCTGCAATCGGTTGGTGGATTACTCATTATTACACATCGAAACGGGATACGGAAAAATCAAGAAGATCTGCTCGTATTAAAGCTTTAAGTACAGCGTATAAGGCATTAGTAAGAGCTGGAATTGATAAGAGACTTGTTTATAAAAGTGAAGATGGAATTATCCAT
>SLPE01000002.1 GCA_007132145.1 Candidatus Izemoplasma sp. | reverse complement strand
GAGGGCACCGAGCGTCATCTATCACGTCCATTTGCATGACGGTACGATGAAGACGATCGACAACCCTTGTCAAATGCCCGAAGCCCAAGCCATCGACCGGATCGAAGAACCGTTCGTCGAAGCGACGCTCTTCACGCCGAAGGAATATGTCGGCAACGTCATGGAACTGTGCCAACGAAAACGCGGCATCTACAAGGACATGAAATATTTCGGCGACATGCGGGTGCAACTGACGTATCACCTTCCCCTTCTGGAAATCGTCTACGATTTTTTCGACAAGTTGAAATCGTGTTCGAAAGGCTATGCTTCACTCGATTACCATTTTCACAGCTATCAGCCCTCGAAACTCGTCCGTATGGACATCTTGATCAACGGCGAAGCCGTCGACGCGCTGTCCCTCGTCGTCCATCGCGACTTCGCCTACGCCCGCGGCAAGGCGATTACCGAAAAACTCAAGGACCTCATCCCTCGACATATGTTCGAAGTGCCGATCCAAGCCGCTCTCCAAAACAAGATCGTCGCCCGCAGCACCGTCAAGGCGTTGCGAAAGAATGTCTTGGCCAAGTGCTACGGCGGCGATATCACCCGTAAGAAGAAACTGCTTGAACGACAAAAAGAGGGAAAGAAGCGGATGAAGAGCGTCGGCAACGTCGACGTGCCGCAATCGGCGTTCCTCTCCGTGCTTTCCTTGGACGATTGACGTGCAAACAACGCTTGATGACGCGTATGTCGGTGCATTGTACGTCCACATTCCCTTTTGCGAGCGGATCTGCCATTACTGCGATTTCGCCAAGACACTCGCGAAACCGGCGCTGGTCGACGACTATTTACAGGCCTTGGGCATCGAACTCGCCATGCACCGCTTCACCCCCGCGACCTTGAAGACCGTCTATCTTGGCGGTGGCACCCCTTCTTGCCTTGACGAGGCGCACATGGAAACACTGTTCAACCATCTTAGGCATGCGCTCGCCTCGAAAGCGCTCGAAGAAGTGAGCATCGAATGCAACCCCGGCGACGTCACGCTCGCGTATGCAAGGCGGTTGAAAGCGCTCGGCTTGAACCGTGTCAGTCTCGGCATCCAGTCCTTCGATGAAAGACACTTGCGTTTCCTCGGCCGCCGACATGACCGCTCTCTCGCGGAACGAAGCGTTCGCAACCTCAAAGACGCGGGCTTCGATAACATCGCCGTCGATTTGCTTTTTGCGATTCCCGGTCAAACCCTTGAAGACTTGCACACCGATTTGCAGGCCGTGCTCGCCCTCGACGTCGAGCACATTTCCTACTACCACTTGAGCATCGAGAAGAACACCCGCCTCCATGTGAAGAGAACCCGCGGCGAGTTCATCGAAACGGATGAAGACCTTGCCGCCGACATGTACGAGACGCTCATCGACGTCCTCGTCGAAAACGGTTACGACCATTACGAAATCAGCAATTTCGCGAAACCGGGCAAGACCTCGCGCCATAACATGGCGTATTGGCGCGACGAGGACTACCTCGGCGTCGGATGCGCCGCCCACAGCAAAGTCGACATGAAGCGATGGTTCAACCATACTCGCGTGCGCTCCTACATCGATGCTGTGAAGACATCGGGGTCGCCGGTGGAGGCGACATATCCCTTTGAAGGCGTCAAGGACGCCCTGATGATGGGATTGCGTCTATCCGAAGGCGTCGATCTCGACCGGTTGAACACCCGCTACCGGACCGACGCGTTGAAACGCTACCCCCGTCTGCACGAGGAGATCAAGCGGGGCTTGTTGGTGTATGAACATCCGCGACTTCGACTCGGTCGTCGCGGTATGGCGCTCGCCAATTGTGTCTTCGCCGCCTTGGAGGATGATGAAGATGTTTGAGAGACTCCTCAAGGAATACGGATACGAAATGCGTCTTTCCGGGCGACTGAGTGCCGCATCCGTCGCCGCATACACGAGCGACTTGAAAGACTATGCCCGCTATCTTGAAAGCCGTGTCGCCTCGCCACGCGACATCGATGCCGATACGGTCCGCGGCTACCTCGCGACCTTGCGCAAGAAGCACATGAGCGCCGCGAGCGTCACTCGGAAATTAAGCGCCATCCGCGGGTTCCATCAATACATGCTCAACGAAAAACTCATCGACGAAAACGTCGTTCTCCGGGTCCGCCCTCCGAAGAAGAAGGTGCGGCTGCCCGATGTGCTGTCCATCGAAGAAATCGAACGACTCCTTGCCGCGTCGAAAGGAACGACGCCGTTGCATTGTCGCAATACGGCGATGATCGAACTGCTTTACGGAAGCGGATTGCGCATCAGTGAACTGCTCGACCTCCGCCTCGACGCCTTGCACGTCAATCAAGGGTTCATCAACGTGACCGGCAAGGGCGGGAAGGAACGCATCGTGCCGATCGGCACCGAAGCCGCGAAAGCGTTGAAAGTCTATCTCGAAAGCGGCCGCGAAGCCTTGTCGAAGGCGCGGACGCCCTTCGTCTTCCTCAACCGGCTCGGCCGGCCGATCGGTCGTGTCGGCTTTTACAAAATCATCAAATCCCTTGCCGTCGATGCGGGCATCGACAAGGACGTCAGTCCGCACACGTTGCGACACAGTTTCGCGACGCACTTGATCGAAGCCGGTGTCGAAATACGATACGTGCAAGAAATGCTCGGTCACGAACATGTCGCAACGACCGAAATCTACACCCATTTGAGTCGTTCGACCTTGATCGACATCTATGACAAATACCATCCGCACGCCAAAAAACAGACATGAGAAGATGTACACGTCTAAGGAGAGAGAACCGATGCACACACGTATTTTCCTGATCATCATCGACAGCGTCGGCGTCGGGGCCATGGAAGACGCCGCACAATACGGCGACGAAGGCGCCGACACCCTCGGCAACAT
>SLPE01000023.1 GCA_007132145.1 Candidatus Izemoplasma sp. | reverse complement strand
CCGACGATGAAGAACACCGTCGCCATCAAGATGAACAAGATGACGAGATATTCCGAGACGCCGTAGTTGCCGAACTCGGCCGCGCCGCCTTCCATCTGCATCAAACGTGGAAGACTCAAGACGATGCCGAGAAACGACGACAAGGCGCTGGCTAAAGAGAGAATTCCCAGACTGAGAACCTTCCCGACGGCGATATCCCTTCTTTTGGTCGGCGTGACGAGCAACGTGGCGATGGTGTTTCGTTCTTTCTCGCCGGCGATGGCGTCGGGACCGATGCTCATCGCGCCGGCGAACAAGAAGATGACCGTCAACATCGGCAGGATCGACGCCATCCCTTGTGCGGTGATCTGCCGTTCGTCGATGAACGGTTCATTGACGCGATGGAATGTGATTTCACCGCCTGCGGGCAACCTTTCCGCCAAATAGGTCTCGCTCAACAGTTCGATGTAGGGCATGATCCGACTGTGGGCGAAACTCGAGTGTTGACGCGCGTAGTTGTAATGAATCAGGACACTGGGCGCTTCTACACCCAAATAGTCTTCGTAGTTCGCGATCCGGTGCTCGAAATCGGCGTCGAAGATGAGCGCGATATCGATGTCTCCTTCAAGGATCGCTTCTTCGAGTTCGGCGGGCGCCATGTCTTCGAGCGGGTGGATTTCGATGTTCAGCACGGCATCCCCCGATGGATCCTTGGCGAGCAGCCATGTCCGGAAGTGTTCGGGCATGTTCTCTTCATACAAGACGATGCGGTGTTCTTCAACGGCGCTGATCTGGCCGGCGATGATGGTTCCCATGATCGTGTACATCACATAGATGGACACGCCCGGCAGCAACAACACCATGAAGACGAGCCGGATGTCGCTGATGACGCGATAGACTTCCTTCTTGAAAATCGTCAAGAAACTAGACATGGTCTGACGCCTCGCTTTCTTCGACGAGTTGGAAGAACAACGTTTCGAGATCGCCGTCGGGCGTTTTCGAAACGAGTTCTTCGAGCGTCCCTTCGTCCTTGATGAGGCCGTCGATGATGATTGCGGCGCGGTCGCACAACTTCTCGACGACGCGCAAGATGTGTGTCGACAAGATGATCGTCTTGCCCGCATCCTTGAGTTCGATCAAATAGTCGGTGACCGTCTTCGCCGTCAACACGTCGAGACCGTTCGTCGGCTCATCGAAGATGATGTAGGGGGGATCGTGCACGAGCGAAATCGCCAGCGACGTCTTCTGCTTCATGCCCGTCGACAAGTCGGCGACTTTCACTTCGCGGAAGGCGTCGATGCCGAAGCGGGAGAACAACGCGTCGCGACGGACGGTCATCGTCCGTTCGGGCACTTTGTGCAATCTAGAGAAGTACGCGAACAAGTAATTCGGGGTGAAATGGGTCTCGAGTTGTAAATCGCTCGTCAAAAAGGCGATTTTGCGACGAATCTCGGCGCTGTGATTTCGGACCGTGATGCCGCCGATGCGGATGTCGCCTTCATCGGGTCTGATCAATGTCGCGATACAGCGCAACGCTGTCGTCTTTCCTGCGCCGTTGGGGCCCAACAATCCGAAAATCTCGCCCGGATTGGCGGAAAAAGAGACACCGTCCAAAGCGACTTTCTTGCGGAGGTCGGTGCGTTCGATCTTGCGTTGTTTCTTTGACAGTCTGAATGTCTTTTTAATGGCTTCTACTTGAAGTGGTTCCATGGGGACA
Organism: Candidatus Izemoplasma sp.; assembly: GCA_007132145.1. Classification (GTDB taxonomy): domain Bacteria; phylum Bacillota_I; class Bacilli_A; order Izemoplasmatales; family Izemoplasmataceae; genus SLPE01. Next base: position 1,184 of record SLPE01000023.1, on the reverse strand, counting down.
CTCCCTTCGTCCGTTTCCCGTTTCAATTGTATGACAACTGTATGAAAAACGCAAGAACTCAAAAAAAAGCCGGAAGGCTTCCGGCTCAAAACGATTCGATGTTGATCGTGATTTTCTTGTGGTCCCTTGCGGCGCTCGCATAGGCGATCGTACGGATCGCGTTGGCGATGCGTCCGTTCTTGCCGATGACACGCCCTAGATCGTCTTGGTTCACCATGATTTGCACGGTGATCATAGCGTCTTCATCCGAAAGCACTTTGACGAGAAGGTCATCGGGATTGACAACGAGCGGACGGACGAGGTCGAGGATCATCTTTTCATAATCTACTGCCATCGTGTCACCCTTTTACTGATTTTTTGATTGGCGGTATTTGGCCCAGAGACCGGACTTCGTCAAAAGGTTCTTCACCGTGTCCGAAGGCGTCGCGCCCTTGTTCAACCAGACCAATGCGCGTTCTTCGTCGAGCTTGAGCGCGGCCGGGTCCTTCGTCGGATCGTACGTCCCGATGATTTCGAGGTATCTCCCGTCCCGTTTGTGTGCGGATTCCGCAGCGACGATCCGGTAGAAAGGACGTTTTGTCGTGCCGTGTCTTTGCAAGCGCAATTTGAGTGCCATGTCGTGCCTCCCTGTTCTTTTTTCCGGGTGTCATCTTACCATGAACCGCCCTATGTGTCAAGTGTTTTTACTTTACATCCTTGAACTGTACGGGATCGGCTTCGTAAAGGGGCGATATTTCCACTTTTTTGACGTGTCTGAGTTTTTCGATGTCGGCGACGGTCTTCTCGGCGTGTTCGGCATCGATGTAGATGACCGCGTAACGACGTTTGTTGTGGAAATAGCTGATGTGGCCGAACGCGTTCAATTTCTTGAGCGCTTTCTTGTGGCGGAAATGGACAATCACGCTTTTTCTTTCTTGCATGTGAAACCTCCTGTGATGAACGGGCTCCGCCCGTGCGGGATGCGCTTGGAAACGGCGCCGGCGAGTCTTCTTCCGAGTTCGTCGAGCATGGCTTCGAAGGCCTGTTCGAGCGTCTTGTGCCGGCGGATCGCCGGATGGCTGTCGAGCGCGAGTTTCGCTTCGTGCAGCGTTTTCATGAAAGCGGGGTCGTGCGTGATGCCGGGCATGGACGCACGCTTCCGGCACAACCGGTTGAAACGCTCCGTCAACGCCGTGACTTCCGGG
>SLPE01000084.1 GCA_007132145.1 Candidatus Izemoplasma sp. | reverse complement strand
AGATATATTCAATTGTTTTTCATACTCTTGGATTATCTGCTTTGCTTTTAAGTAATCTTTTTCTTTTATCATTTGTGTTTTATTTTAAGTTAAACAACTGAATATATCTGAGAACCGTTATAAGCAAGTGGTGGCTCGAAGCTATTCAACTTCTTCGGTGTCAGAAGTAAATCCAGCATTACTGCTTTCAACCAAATTCACCTATGCCACCACCTGACAATTAGTTTGTTCTTGGCTTACCACAATTCCTGCATATTTTATTAGTTATTATTTTCATAACAATTTTTTTATTACACCACTACCCCAACAAATAATACATGTTTTTGTCATAGAAGTACTGTTTCTATCTTCAACATTTCCAGTTCCCATACATGTTTTACAGACTTCAAATTCCATGCGTGTTTGATTTTTTTGATTAAATTTTATTTGATCATACAAATTTGTTTGAACATCTGTAATAATTTCAACCACTTTATAAGTATCTTGCATATGGTCAATTTCTTCCCAAGTAAACGCATCATAATTGGGGTGATTATTCCACCTAATAAGATATGCTTTTTCCGTTTTTTTCATTACTGTAATGGAAATTAAAGAACTTGAAGAAGTTCTTTTTATTAAATAACTTTGATTTTCCTTTAAATCTTTCATTTTATGAAGTTTTAATTGCAAATATAATTCATATAAATGAAAAAAACAATAAAATTCACAGTATTTATATAAAAATCTTTTTATTATGAAAATACAGAATAAAGATAGGTTGTTTGAACTTTTCAATAAAGTGAATAAAACAAACGTAAAGATACTTAATGAAGAAGTTAGTTTTGATTATAGGGATTATCGTGATATTGCAAATTATTTTGGAGAAACACATGCCAATGAATTAAAACATCATTTTTTTGCTTACATAACGGAAAATTATAGTAGGGAAGAAATCAGACCTGAATTGGTTGAAAAAAAATTTGATGAATTCCTGGATTGGTATTCAGATCATATAAGGTCAATTATTATAACAGAATATCAACAAGGTAAAATAGATTTTGATAATTATAGATTTGAGGACGAATATTAAAAAGGAAAATATGGAAAAATTTTATTTAGGGTTGATATTAAGAAATGGTGATATATTACATAATCCCTTTGCAACAACACATGAGGATTTAGAATATAAATTTGAAGAAGAAACGAAGAAATTTGAATATTTTAAAGTAACATATGTTCCTCAAGAAATGTTTATGTTGCATGAATTAGATAATTATAAGTTAATAATTGATGAAGTATTCATACCTGATTGGTTCAATGATTCAATGAGGGATGATGTTGTTGAAAAGTTTAAAAAAATAATTAAATCAATGTTTGTTCTTGGAAAGAAAAAAATATTACTCAATGAAGGTGCTATTTTATTAAAAAAAGCGAACATAGAAGTTGTGAAAGGTTCAATTATTTTTGGAATGTATGATGCTTCAAAAATTAATGTTCTTGATTACAATTCTGCAGTTAATCTAATGACCGATAAGACACTTATAAAAAACATGGTGAGTAATAGTAAAGTACTTCAAATGTTTGGTGCATCTAAAATAGAGAACATGAGAGACCGTTCAATGATTTTAAAGATGTATGGTGATAGTAATGTTACAAATATGCGTAACAGGTCCAAGATTGATGTTTTAAAAGGTGGTGCAAATATTGAAGAAATGCGTAATTTTTCAAAAACGAAAATGGTTAAACATATGTCCAGGGTTGAAAAAATGTTTGATCATTCATATATTGAAGAAATGTGGGATTGGTCCATTGTTGCTGAAATGCATGGTAATAGTCAAATAAATTATATGGATGATGATTCGAAAGTTCTTGAAATGCGAGATAATTCGGTGGTTAATGAAATGTATGGTGAATCTGTTGTTCAACGTTTATATGAAAATTCATTAGTGCGTAAAATAAATGATAAGGCAAAAATTATCCAATCGAAATTAAAATAATTTATCGGAAATTGTGTGAATTGTTGAACCAATTTCAAGACCAATTAATGAATATAGAAAATATTCGTGTGATATTACATTTATGAATATCATTAGATTTTTTATATCAATACTGATTAGAATCAATAAAGGAATTATTAATACATAAATAATTCTTATCATAGTCCCAATAACAATACCGTGTGTAAAATAACTTCTATGATAGAACATTAATTGATATGGTATCCAAAACATTTTTAAAATATACCATCTATTAAAAGGTTTACTATTAGTATCAAGGTCACCATTGAACATGAATGATGCGAAAATATATGATAACGATACAATAAATATTAAAATCAAATCCTCGATGATAAAATATGAGGAAATAATAACAATTGGTATTGTTATTAAACTAATTGCGTCATGTGTTCTTCCGTTAGGCATAATTTTTTATTAATTATAACGGAAAAAAATAAAAAATGTTATATGATTTTAATGTTTCCCTACTTTAGCATTAATGGGCGTTTCTAAAGATTCATCGTTTATTGCAACTATTTCAACATTAGTGCCTTCTTTTAAAGCACATTCCCATTGGTCCTCACCATACCATATGAATGAATAAAAACCATAAACCCAATCAATATCCTGGGGGTTAACATTAGCAGTTAAAATATATGATTTACTATGTGGACCTTTAGTTTGTTTAGGATGTGTCCCCCCATAATCACCAACCCCATCTTCCTCAAAACTCCAATGCATTCCAATATTTTCAACATCTAAATCATTTATATTATCTAATTTAACTAATCGATATATTGTAACAACATTTTTATTTTTCAGTTCATTATATTTATCAACATATAAACTAATTAAATCAGTGTATTTTTCATAACAATGTTGATGGTGGATGTTTTCAGAATTTTCATGATAACTATCAAAACATTCGGCAACATCATCAATATTCTCATATGCGAATTCTTTTGCACTTTCATAATTAGAAAGAAATGAATCTCTTTGATCATATTCTGAAATTATTTCAGACATTTCATACAATTCATCCTTATTTTCTTTAATGAAATTGTAAAAATATTCCAAAGCATCTAATTTATCACCCTCTAATTTTGTTTTCAGATACTTATATGCAAGGTCCAAATGATTTAAATGCTTTTCAAGAAAATCATAAATATCATAATAAAGTGCCCAATGTACTTCGCTTTCTTTTCCCACCGCTAAATCTTCAAAAATCTTTTTATTTTTTTCTCTTAATTTAGAAATTTTTTCATATAAATTAGTTTGTATAAAACCTGGTGGATAATATGAATATTGACGATTAAAATCCATTTGTTCATTCAAAACGTTTTTTATTTCATCATAAATTAACTTTTCAAACAACTTCTTCATTATAAGAATATTTTAATATAAATACTTCTTATTATAACAAAGTAAGTATTTATGGAAAACATATATTATGAATTTAAAGAAAATAATAAAAGAAGAAGTCATTCTTTTATTTGAGGATGCTCAAAAAATATTATCAATTGCTGATCTTGCTGAATTAGTTTCAAGATTGGGTGTTGATGAAGAACCCATTTTGGATTATTTTAGAACCGTATTTTTAAAAAAGGGTGATGAAGGAATAATAGAAGCGTTTAAACAAGCAACCGATTTGGTGATAGAACCTGTTTCTAAGGGTAAATATATGATAAAATATAGTTAATAGGGAACTGTTTGTTTTTTTCCACAAATTATAATTGCAGAAATTTTTTTACAATCACTATCAAAACATTCACTATAATGAATTATTTCCCAACCTTCTTTTATTAAATCATCGAAAGTGTCTTGTATAAACAAAATATCACTGACAACAATTCTTTTATATTTGATGAATTTTTCCATAAAAAAACGTTTTTAATTATTTAGGTTAAGTATTTATATTTACATAAAAACATATTATTATGAGCAAAGAACGTAACATAGAAATTTTACAGTACAAAATTAACGAACTTGAAGAAAAAATTACTCATTTCATTAACTTTAACATTTCACCAAAAAAACGCATAAGGTTGGAAGTGTTGAAGGGGAAATATGAAAGTCAGTTAGAGGAAATTCTAAACGAATAATTCCATTAGGAATCGGTAGATTTAATCTACCGATTTCTTTTTTAAATATTTCTTAACAAAACCTAAATCCTTAATAAATTCATCGCTACATAAAGCGATATTATTGCAATATTCTTGATAATGTTTTTGATGATATTTATAAAATTCATCAATTATGTTTATTGTATCATTTTCATTTACAAGATTACCATTTAAAAAGGTTTTCCAAACAACAAAAACCCCCCAACTTTTCCAATCCACGCTTAATTTTTCATAATTTTTCTTAATATGGTTGACAGAAACGTTTAATATGTGGTCAGGAAATTCTTTTTCAAACTTATTTATTGAATCTGTCATATGCACTTTTAGTTATTTCACAAATTTTTATATTACCAATAAATTTATCTAACGAGTTTGCACCATTATAACTCATTGCATTTCGTAAATAATGTTCGAAATTTTCAATCCAACCACTTAAACGATATTCCACCTTTCTATATCTTATAACACCCTCAGAAGTCTTAAAATTGGTTTTACCCATTGCCTTTTGTGCCTGTTTGGTACTCATACCTCTGAAATACTTCTTTATTGGTAAATTTTTCCCATATAAATATTCCGCATTTTTTTGACTAACTTTAAGACCGTACAAATAGTTATCACCCGCACTTTCAAGTGCTTTATTGAAAATAGAGCCAACCATTACATAATCTGCACCAAGTCCTAATGATTTTATTATATCTGAATGATTTTTCATTCCACCATCCGCAACTATATATGGTAACTTCCAAGTTTTATTATTATCGTTTAAATATTTTAATTTTACAGCATAAGTTTCATTAATAAGTGATGCCATTGGATATCCGATACCTGATTGTTTTGTCGTAAGACAACCACCACCATTTCCAATACCTACTCTAATATAATCCACACATTCATTTTCCACATACCAACCATAGGTTTCAGGATTACCTATATTTCCAACCATTATTTTAATATCAGGTCTTAATCTTTTTATTTCCCTTGCATAATCAACGATTTTCTGCATGTGACCGTTGGCAACATCAATTAAAATATGTGCATTATTATATAAATCCTTAAAATTGTTTTCATATAATTCATCCAAATCCTCAAAACCGAAACTAATAAACACATTTAAATATTTAGCAGTGTTATTATTCTGAACCTGTTCAAAAAACTGTTCATATTTTACAGTTCTTGGTAGTGTCACATTAATACCGTTATCTAAAAATAAATCTAAATTATTAAGATTAATTACAGTATCCATTGGTGCTGTAAACAACGGTAAGGTTCTTGGTAGCGTTACATTTTTATATCTGCTTGATATGTCAGTTTTTAATCCAGGTATTATTAATACATCATCAAAATCAAATTTATTCATCTTAAATTTTTAAAAAGGGGTTGCATGTTTTTCATAGAAAAAATAATGTTATAAATGAATTTTAAGTTTTAAGATTTAAGGCATAACAACATGAATATTGAATTTTGATTTTTCGTTTTCGATATCCATTCATGTAAGAGTCGCCAGACTTCTCGTTAAAAACATTCAATTTTTAATATTACTCAACACACAATCCCCAATATTATTCTTTACCCCAAGAAATTTCAGTAGTATAATTATATGTATCAATTTCTTCCTGTATAGCATCAACCCTATTTTGGAAGGTTTCAATCATTTTGTTACGTTCAATTTCATCAATTTGTGCGTGATATTTTCTTACACCACTTTCACCATATCTTGAATAAGGTTGTTCACCTTCTTCAACAGGTGTTGACTTCCAAAATGAGATTAATGCTTTATATTCTGAAAGGGTATAAATTAATGATTGAATTTCAGAATTTGCTTGATTAATTGCAAATTTTAAACTTACAAGTTCATCAATTTTTTTCAAAAGATCATCATACATTTTGGGTACATTAAATTTTTGAGGGTCTAATGAACCTTCCATATATGAATTTTTCATTTGGATTTGTCCCTTTAGGTCACAAATCTCACCTGTTAATTTTTTTCTAAGTTTTAATGCTCTTTGTAGTTTCATAATTTTTAATATTTAAGGCAAATATAATACATTGAATTGTTAAAAACAAGCATTTTTATTAAATTTTTGTCTTTATTCTAAAATCAATTGACCACCCATTAGGCATAAATTGAGGTTGCATTGTGTCAATAAAATGGTTTCTCCATAGTTTAACGAATTCTCTTATTTTTTCTTCCGTATCTAATTTTTTAACCACATGATAACCATGATCATATGATGCTCTATGTTCCCTTTTAAAAATATATGTCTTTCTTTTACGTTCTTCTTTTATAAGAAGATAGAGTTTATATAATTGTATATAATTTATTTTTTTAATAAAACTATATGGCATTTTTATTTCGTTAGAAATGAATTTTAGTTTTTCTATTTTTATTTCATAAGGAACTTTATCTGTTTTAAATAACATATGAATTGCATTTAATAGAATTGAGTATTGTTTACTCATATCACGTAATGCTTGAGTATATTCCAAATTTAAATCAGTTATTGTCTCAACATCATACATTTCAGCAATTTCGTTTTTAAATTTATTTGCAAAAACCTCATATTTTTGATGTATTTCATGATTTATTAAAACAACATCATGATGATTTTTTGATTTATATTCTTCAGGAAAATAAGTTCTATAACAATAAGGAACGATATGGTGTCTTTGTAAATCATTTATTTCACCACATACAACACATCTTGTTTCACGAATACTTCTGCCAAATATTTCATTATCATGAAATCCTCTACCTTTGGGTTCAAATGTTAGTTTAATTTTATTATCACCTGTTACTTTTGCTAAATCTCTTTCTAAATACCATTTCGCTTTTTTTTCATTACAGGTAAACATATGACTTCCATTTGGATGATAAACCATCCAATTTTCATAACCCAAATTTTTACTGCCTCTTTTTAATATATTATTTTTGATATTCATTATAAAATTTTATAAATACTTGTTTAATATCATCAATTGTGTTTTCTAAAATGAATTTTTTGTAATCTTCACCTAAATATAATTTAAATTCTTTTATTGCAACACCTAACTCCTTTCCATTAATTGGAATCCAATCCATAATAAGGTATCCATTAAATTTTTCAGATAATTTTTTATTTATTTCATCCTTTTCTTTTAAGATATTTAAATTATCAATTAAATGTGATTCAGGAAAATAATTGTTAATGTATTCAATATACACGTCTTTATCATCATCAAATGTGAAATTATCCCAAGTAACTTTTCTTTGTTTTAAATAATTAAGAAATTGTGAATATGATTTTCTTTTTCTATTTCTTTTCCTGTCAATCTGTGTTAAATTTTCTAATTGAAACGTTTTCGAATTGAAAAATTTTGAATTAATTATAAATTCAAAAATTTCTTCTAATTCATCAAATCCTTGCAAATATCTTTTATAATTATAACCACCAAAAGTGAAAATCTTTCTCGCATCTTTTGAAATTAAAATATTTTGTGAAAGTCTTCCATTAAAATTTCTGAACTTATAATACAATCCATTCCACCCATAACTTAAATTAAATTTATGGAATGTTTTTCCCATAAGATTACCAATGGGGTCATATGAATAATATGTGTTAGCAGTTTCCCAATCAGATTCGTTAATAGGAATAAAATCCACTTGAAAATTATGAACATCAAATGAGAAAACACCACCATTATTATGAATGGCACGTGGGTTAAATGTTTCTTGAATGTAATCCTTTAAATTAATATTTTTTTTTGAAAAATTAGAATCAATTTTTAATAACAAGTCCAAATCACCATGTGTTTCTTTATTGTGATAACACTTCACAATAGATGATTCCAAACCAACACTTTCTTTTAGTTTATCTTGTATAACACCAGAAATAAAATTAAAATCCTGGGTACTTTTTCTTTCTGTTATAATATCATATTGTAATAATGCACGTCCACCCATAACTTTTATTTTTTATAACGTAAATATATGGAAAATGTTATGAAAAACTATAGTTCAATTAATATAGCGTCATTAACACACATATAATCACCATCGAGGTTAGAAGCGTTTATGAATTTTATAAAATCATATTCTTTAATTCCATATCCCTCATGGATATGACCAAAACAATGAATCTTTGGTTTAATTCTTTCCACAACTTCGGAAAATAATGACGGAGAACCACAATGTTCACCATTTCTTGGTACATAATCACCTATTCCATATGGTGGAGAATGGGTTATTAATATATCAGTATCGGTGGGAATTGCCTCCCAATGCAGTTTGAGTTTCTCTTCAGGTTTATTGAATGCCCAATTCATAAACATTTTTTGAACAGGAGAACCATAAAAATTTAATCCATTAATTTCAACACCACTATCTTCTAAATATATTACATTATTAGGTATTAATGATTTTGCGAGTCTTGAATTACCTTCAAATAACTGATCATGATTACCTGCAATAATTATTTTATGTTCAAATTGATGTAAGTTTGAATACCATTTCATAAAATTTTTTATCTCATGTTCATATCCTACGGATGTGAAATCACCACAATGAATAATCACATCAGCATCAGGTAATTTTACTTTTTTATGGTGATTATGTGTATCTGATATAATACAAATTTTAAAATTCTTCACAATTCTCATCACTTGAAATTATTTTATGTTTTATAAGTAAACATTCAATGTATGTTATACTTAACTCAATGTCGTTGAATATTTTATAATTAAAAAGATATTCCATCAATTCATCAGAATAATAATTAAATTCAAACCCGTAATATGTCTTATCAACATTATACCAATTTACGTTGATATAAAGATAATAATTATTTCCTTTATATTTTATATTTTCTGGTAAATTAGAAAGATTTTTTATTATTTTTTCATTGGCGTTTATTTTTTTCAAAAAGATTAATAACTCATTTTTCTTATAAGTCTTGGGATATATTTTCATATGTGTTTTTTGTTATTTTCTTGTGTATCTAAAATCGAAAAGTTGTGGTGATTGCATGTTAGTTGTTACACTACCAATGTTATAACCTAATTTTTTTAATGAATCTAAATATTCAGTTGTAGCACCCCTAACAATAAAAATTGTATCATTATTTCCTTGAGATACTATGTAACCAACACCCATTTCTTGTTGGTCGAAAAGAACGTTTCTTTCTTCAACAAAATTGTTCGGTGTGGGATTTTCAGGTATTTGACGAAATAGTTGATTTTCCATTTCTCTACTGGTTTGTATTTGATTTATTTCTAACATTCTTTTTAACATATCTTTATTCTCACTACCATAATCAATAATTAATTCCAATTGTTTTTGATTTTGTTGTTGAAATTTATTGAATGCATCATAACCATCCACATAAATTCTATCGATTCTTCTGTTGACGTTATTAAATTCATTATCCATATAATCCTTCAAATCAATTGTGAGTTCAATATTTCTATCAGTTTTTTCTTCAATTTTATCCAATCTATTTAAATGGGTCATTTTAAATTGCCCAAACACAAAAGCAGCACCAATCAATGTTATTGATACTCTTATCAACCATTTTATAATTTTTTTCGACCTTGTTTCATTAACATCAGAATCAAAAAAAATTTCATTCATAAAACCCATAATTAAAATAATTTACACTATCATATAATTCAATTATAAATACTAAGTTTATACAATAAACGTGCAAATTCTTTTAATTTAACATAGTTTTTTTATTTTAATAAAGGTAAGTCTTTCAATGAATTAAGTCTCATATGACCAACGTCATGTTTTAAATTCCAGGTTGCGGTATATAAATACGTGAATATACCATTATTATTTAAATCAACAAAATTATCGAATGAATCATCAATGAAAATTTCAATACCTGCTTCTTTTGCTACATCAACCTTTGTGTGTCTTACATCAACACTATAAACAGGTTTTGAAGGAAAATTGTGGTTATCAAGCCATTGTTCTGTTACTTCTTTAGTTATTGGTCTTGAAGTAATATAACAATATGGTTCGAAAGGCAAATCCTTTGCTTTAATCAAAGGATTTAATCCTAAATAAAATATGTCCAGAATATTGGTTTCTTTCATTTTTTTAAATCTTTCACCAATTTTTCTATCACAATACCATGTGCTTCCGTCAACAGGAACATCGGGATAAACTTTATTCCAAGATGTTGTAAAATCCGCTAAAACCCCATCAATATCAAGACCAATTTTAGGTAGTTTCAAAAATTTTCTTGGTCTATCATCACCTTGTGGAAAAGTGTAATAAAAAGCATTTAAAAAATGTGCGTTACAAGCAAGATTTGCAATATGCAGTTCACCACTATGATCTTCACAATATCCTGATTTACAATTTTCACAATTGGGGTCATAATCGTAATCTTCACCCAATTCAATTGCTGCCAAATGTCTTTTGAGTGAACCAATCACTGAGGTCCACGATAACCCATTTTCCCAATTCCTATCAAAATATTTTGTTGCACCATACGTTAATACTTTAACCATATCACGATGTGCACGTGGTTCTACCAAATCGTATCTTAATTTTCCCTTATTAAATCTAAGACCACCACCTTTACCTGTAACAGAGGTTAAATCTTTTTCATACTTAGTTTTCGCCATTATATAATTTATTTTAATTTATTCAAAAATATCTATATCAAACAATTCTTCTAATTCCTTATAAGGTGCTTCATATTTAATAGTATCTGTTTTAATGTCGTCTTCTATGGAATAAAGTTCTAATTCCCCAACCTCCATTTGATAATCTTCCATAGTCTGTAAAATTTCACCTTTTGATTTAGACTTTATGTTGGTAATATATATAAAAATTGCCCTTAAATATCCAGGTTTTAAGTCAGGGTGTGAAACAATTCTTAATGATCCAATGGGTTTTTCCGATTTTGAATCACGTAATCTCCATCTTTTGTCAACCCTTAATTCGGTTACATAACCAACTATTTTCTCCCAATAGGTGTTTTCAAAATTTAATTCATCCATAAAATTTTCAATTATTTTCTTTCAGGACAACCATGAATTTCCATTGCACGTACACCAAGTGCTGTTACTTTACGTAATTCATGTAACACAGCTTCTTTATCAAGAAGATAAACTTTTTCTTTTGCTCTCGATATGTGATATTCCATATAATTTATCCATTCAGCAATTGGTTTTTCTTCATCAGGAGTTCCATCCATTTGTCTACGTGAACCCCATTTTTCATCTTGATAATCTCTTTCACTATCAATTCGGTTGTAAATTTCTTTTCTATTTTTCATGGTTTCCTT
>SLPE01000090.1 GCA_007132145.1 Candidatus Izemoplasma sp. | reverse complement strand
TGTAATAATTCTGGATAACGATTTAATTGAATTAAACCCATGCTCGCAGAAATATCTGTCATATTACATTTATAAGCTGGATAAACTATATCATATTCCCAAGCACCTTTTTGCGTTTTAGCCAATGCATCTTTTGATTGACCATGCAAACTATATAACATAAATTGCTTATATAATTCTGCATCATCAAATCCCAAATCATTGCGCCAAACAACGGCGCCTCCTTCAGCGGTTGTTAAATTTTTAACAGCATGAAATGAGAAACAAGTAAAATCAGCAACCTGACCACAATTTTTTCCTTTTCTTTTAGCACCAAAAGCATGAGCAGCATCTGTTAAAACTAAAACTCGATTTAATTTTTCTTGCCTTTCATTATTTGCTTTAAATAAATCTTTTTTACTCTCAACTGCCTCATATATTTTTTCATAATCACCCATCTTGCCCGCTAAATCAACCGGAATTATTGCTTTTGTTTTTTCAGTAATAGCTTTTTCTAATTGCTCATAATCCATTTCAAATGAATCTTCTTGCGTATCAACTAAAACTATTTTCGCCCCAACATGATCAATAATCGAAGCTGATGCCGTATATGTATAAGCTGAGGTTATTACTTCATCTCCTGGACCTATTCCAAAAATTCTTAAAACTAATTCCATTGCCGCTGTTGCTGAATTAAGACACGCTGCCTTATTAACGCCAACATACTCAGCAATTCTTTTTTCAAATTCCTTTGTTCTTGGACCAGTCGTAATCCAACCTGATTTTAAGGCCTCAATTACTTCGGCAATTTCTTCTTCTGTAATATCTGGTGGTGAAAACGGAATATTTTTTATTTCTCGCATTTTTTCTCCTCCCCATAAGTAGGTACTATTTTTTCAATGATTTTTTTAATTTTTTCTATTTCATCTAAATTTTCACTTAACTCATTTAAATGTTTATTAATTTTTTTATTATCTATTGTACCATTTTTTACAACATTTATCATCTCATGATCAGTTTTTTCTTTTTTTTCTTCATAACAGACTAATTCTTCAAAAAGTTTTTCCCCTTTTCTTAAACCAGTATATTCTATTTTAATATCAACATCTGGTTCAAATCCAGAAAGCTTAATTAAATCTCTTGCTAATTGATCAATTGTTACTAATTCACCCATTTCTAAAAAAAGAATTTCACCATTATCACCCATTAAACCAGCTTGTAAAAGTAATGAAGTTGCTTCTGGGATAGTCATAAAATATCTTTTAATATCAGGATGCGTTACTTTAACCGGACCACCTTTTTCAATTTGTTTTTGAAAAATTGGAATTACACTACCATTACTACCTAAAACATTACCAAACCGAACCGCCGTGAATTTTGTTTCACTTTTTTGATTATACATTTGCATAATCATTTCGGCAATTCTTTTGGATGCTCCCATGACATTAGTAGGATTAACTGCTTTATCAGTTGAAACTAAAACAAACTTTTCCGTCTGATATTTATCAGCAGCTTCAATCACATTTTTAGTTCCAAAAACATTATTTTTAATCGCTTCTTCGGGATTTTCTTCCTTTAGGGGCACATGTTTATGAGCGGCAGCATGAAAAACAATTGCCGGCTTTTCTTTTTTAAAAATAATATCTATTTTTTTTTGATCTCTTACTGATGAAATAATAATTTTTAAATTTAAATCCGGATATTTTTCTTTTAACTCTTGTTCTAAATCATAAATATTATTTTCATAAATATCTAAAGCAATTAATTTTTTTGGATTAAAACAAGCAATTTGCCGACATATTTCTGAACCAATTGAGCCCCCAGCACCAGTTACTAAAACAACTTTATTTTTTAAACTTGGTTCAACTATATCATTTTCTAAAAAAATTTCTTTTCTACCTAATAAATCGCTTATTTCAATTTCTCTAATTTGCATTTTTTTAGTATCTTCAATAATTTCGCCAATACTAGGTAGTGTTTTTAATTTAACCTTAATTTCTTTTAATACATTAATTATTTCTTTTCTTCTCGCTTCACTAGCACTAGGAATCGCCAAAAGAATTTCATCAACCGGATACATTGTAGCTATTTTCTTAGCTTCATCAATACTTCCTAACACGCGATAGCCCCGAATATGAGAGTTTAATTTTGTTTGATCATCATCAATTAAACCTATAATTTGATAATTCATTTTTGGATTGGTTTGAATTTCTTTTATTAGTAAAGCAGCTGCTTCTCCGGCGCCAACGATTAAAACATTTTTGGCATTTTTGTTTAATAAACGGCCGTATTTTTCATAAAAAACGCGGCGATAAACGCGAAAAAACATCCGGCTGGCTAAAAGTGCTAGAAAGATTAAAAGACTGGCGATGACAATAATTGAGTATGAAAAACGGTCCGGTAAGAAAAGGTTAATTAATAACACAAATAAGGTGGCAAAGAGATTGGCGATAACAATGTTTAAGTAATCAACTAGACCAGCGAGTGACCATAAAATACTGTATAGACCAAATAAAAAAAAGAAAACCAAATAAACTACTATTGCAATTGCAATAAAAGAATGGTTTGCTTCAATATAATTAGCGGGAATTGAGAATTCAAATCTTAAAAAGGCAGCCGTAAAATAAGCGGCGATAATTATTAAAGAGTCGCTAAAAAAGAGGATTGGTTTTTTAAAATTTTTTAATCCCACAATATATCCCCCTAACTAATATTGATAGTATTTGCCATAATAAGATTTTTTGTTGATCTTTTTTTGATTAATAACGATACCGGCTAGTTTACCACCAACATTCTTAATGCTTTTAATTGCTTCATCTAGTTCACTGTTTTTAGTTTTTGAATGAGATGCGACTAGTAAAATAGCATTAACTTTATTTGCAATTGTTAAAGCATCGGCTACGCGATTAGCTGGCGGCGTATCGATTAC
>SLPE01000096.1 GCA_007132145.1 Candidatus Izemoplasma sp. | reverse complement strand
GGCATATCTACGGATGGGACCAGACCGGAAGCGCACTGTTGTGGACACCAATCGAGGTGACCGCCGATACCACTTCCGACCTTGTCGCAAGTCCCACCGGTACCGAGTTCGCCGTGACCGCGCCGGGACGTAACGTTTGGACATACAGCGTTGCCGACGGATCTCTTATTGGGAGCTTTACGGGTGTCGAAGCCGACATCGTCGCGCTCGCGTACAGCCCCACCGGCGATAGGCTGTTCGGTGCCGGTACCGACGGCACGATATACGCGTGGAACACCACATCCAGATCGCTGATATGGGAGTCGAATGTATCGGGCGCGCCGCTTGTGGATATCCATACAGGGCATGAAGGCTACGGCATGGTTGCGAGGTCCGACGGCTGGTGGGTGGCGTTTGAGCTTGAAGACGGCAATGCCGGGGGAGATGGCCAGGCACCTGTCGAAGGCAACATCCGCGCGATTGGTCTTCCGCCCGTTGGTATGAACTGGGTGATCGCTCTGGACAAGCCGGACGAACGGTACGGCATTGAGGTCTGGACCACCGACTATCAAAGCTACTTCGTCGCCGCCTCGTCGTTCCCGCATTACGGCCCGATCACCGGCATGGATGTCTTTGCGGAAACGGCCAACCCGGACCACCCCGATTTCGACATGATCGGCATCCTCACCGTCGGCGTTGACGGCAAGCTTGCTATATATATTCGTCCCGCGATTACTCCGCCGGGAGAACGTGAGCACCTCGCCTTGCCGGGCAACAAAGACAACTACCTTGTTCCGGAGGGCGAGGAGTTCACGCTGACCATCACCGGCACGATCTTCGAAGCCAACAACGTGGACCTCGCGTTCAGTTTCGATTCATGGTTGATCTGGCCCGGCGACCCGCTCGTCGTGTGGACCGCGTTCGACGGCATGCCCGATGTCGAGATCGCAACGAACGTGGTTGAGAGCACCGTCTACATTTCCATCGCTACCAGCTCCGAGGTTACGGTGATCAACGACCGGATCGTCGAGTTGCGATTCGTCGCTTCGGAAGAAGGCGGATGGAGTTGGCTCGGTTGGTTGCACCACGAAACGAACGTCAATGAGCGCTGGGTCGAACTATGGGACGGGCATGTCCAAGTCGCTGCCCCGCCGCCGCTGTACGGCGACGTGACCGGCGATGGCACGATTTCGGCGCAGGATGCTTCGTATATCCTCCAGTACGTCGTGAAGCTCATTCCCGAGATCGACTTCTACGTCGCGGACGTATCCGCGAACGGATGGGTCACCGGATACGATGCGGCGCTCGTGCTCAAGCGCGTTGTCAACCCTGGCTTCCGGTTCCCGGCAGAGGATCAGAGTCCATGGTTCAAGCCGTCCGCGGGTCCGATCGAGCTTGCGTGGTCGCCAAGTGGCGATGGCTGGGCGCTTGAGCTGCCCGGCACCGTGGAGGTTGTCGGTGCCGATCTGACGCTCCGGCTGCCCACTGGCGCAGCGCTGGAAAGTTCCGGGCTGCTCGTATCGAACCGCGATGGCGATCTGGTGAGAATATCGATCGCATCCATCGATGGCTCGACTGAGCTGCTGCGCGTCGACGGCGTTTCGTCGATGCCGGAACTGGTATCGGCGTCGATCAATGAGCATGAGGCGCGGGTGGCGGTGCCGGTTGCGTTCGATCTCGCACAGAACGCGCCGAACCCGTTCAACCCGAGCACAACCATCCGGTTTGCCGTTCCCGACGCCGGTCCGGCGATGCTCGGCATCTACGATGTAAACGGCCGGTTGGTGCGTACGCTCGTGGACGGTGCAATTACCGCCGGAACCCATGAGATCGTCTGGGACGGCCGCGACGCAGTTGGCCGCGACGTGGCAAGCGGCGTGTATGTTTACCGCCTGCGCGCTGGTGAGAACGTCGCCACGCGGAAACTGACGCTGGTAAGGTAGACGTCTCTATCGCGCGTTAAAAAAACGACGGGCGGTTCGTCATTCGACGGACCGCCCGTTTTCTGTTTCACCCGCCGCACGGTCGTGAGATAGACCGGAGAGATGGTATACACCCGTACGGGGACATGGTATACACAGCGGGAGGAGCATCCGTCGTGGGGTGGCCGGAAGCTGCGTCGGGTATTGATGGATCGGGGCCATGAGCCGGTGCAGGTAGTCGGTTCCGTATACGCCCGGCGAATTATGGTCATGAACTATTTATGTGGACAGAGCGCTTTTCGTTGGTTAAGGCGTATTGCGGATGTCCTATCACGCCCGGCGAATAAATTCGCGGGCTCCGTTTACGAAGTCTGCTGCGCAGACTCCAGCTTGCGGCGTACATCAGTCCTCGGTGTCCAGCGGCTGGTGCCGCTGGACCTGAGGACTTTGTCGAACACATCGTGTTCGCCCAGCCCGCGACTTCAGTCGCCGGGCATTCAGTGCAGAACCACCTTATCAGGTCAATACATTTTGTTCATGACCATCATTCGCTGGGCGTGTTACTCAGGGCTTCATCCCGAGGCGGGGTCGACACGGCACAGGGAGGTAACGACGAAATGGCAACACCGGTGAGACCGCCGAACATCGTCTATTTCTTCGTCGATGACATGGGCTACGGCGATGCCTCGTGCCTGAATCCCGACGGGAAGATTCGGACCCCGAACATCGACCGCCTTGCGAAGGAAGGCATGTCCTTTACCGATGCGCACTCAAGCTCTGCGGTGTGCTCGCCTTCCCGCTACAGTGTCCTGACCGGCCGCTTCAACTGGCGCTCACCCCTGCAGGAAGGAATTGTAGGCCCCTACGGAGATCCGCTTATCGCCGAGGACAGGCTTACCGTGCCAGCCTTCCTGCGGCAGCACGGCTATCATACCGCCTGCATTGGTAAGTGGCATCTGGGGCATGGATGGGATTTCGAGACCGACACGAACGACTTTCTTCCCGATTAT
>SLPE01000143.1 GCA_007132145.1 Candidatus Izemoplasma sp. | reverse complement strand
CTACCTTTTGACCAACATTAACTGTATAGCGCGCCATATGAGCATATAGCGTATAATTATCGGCTTCATTATTATGTTTTATAATTACATAATTACCATAACTACTATGATAACCGGCATGATGAACAGTTCCGTTATTAGCGGCATAAAGTTGTGCTCCATAACCAATCGCAATATCTAATGCTTGATGTAGTTCACGTTGTCTAGTAACTGGATTAATACGATATTCATATCCGGAAGTAATTATCCACCCTGGTGCAGTTGGCCATACCCAACCATAAGTTGTGGCAACATGAGTAACTGCTTTTTCACCACGGACAACTATTTCATTAACACGGGGCTGGATTACTTCTCGTTCTAATAAATCAGAGAAAACAATCACACCATTAACTGTTTTTACATTACGCGTTAATCTTTCAACACCAGGAACGCCAGTTTGAATTTTATTTGTATAACCAATTGTTTTGGTTGCATCATAACGCACTTCCCGTTCATATTCTTTAGTAATATCGGCAACAACAAATTCTTCGACAACAACAGAAACTTGGGGGTCAGTAACACCAATGGTTATTTCTTGTCCTTCATATAATAAATTATTTTTGCTAGTAAATTCGGGATTAGATATTAATAATTCCTCGGGACTAATTTCATGGTCAAAGGCAACTGATTCAATTGTGTCACCAGCTTTAACAGTATATGCTTCTTGTTGGGCGGTCGTCCCAAAAAGTAATTTTTTAGCTAATTCTTCAGATGATATATAAATTTCTTCAACTACTGGAATTAATGTTTGCCGATAAGTAATGTCATTTTCTAAATAAATTTTTTCTATTTTAGTTCCTGTTTCAGTAATTGTTAATTGCTCATCATTTAAAAATAATTCATAGTTTTCACTACCAACAAAACTGGTAATAATGTTGTTAATTGCTTCTTCAAAAACAGCGAGGTTATTAACAAAAATTCTTTTGTTTCCTTCTTCGTGATGAACCGTTATTTGATAGCCCTCAATTGTTAGAGGTTCATCTATTTTGGTGTATATTTCTTCATATGATGCAACATTTGGAGCATAAGTTAAATTGCGAACTATTTCTAAAGTTGCTGGTTGATATACTCTATCAACTTGATATTGTTCTTTTATTTCTTCAGCTTTTTCATCAATATATGTTTGAAATTTTTCTTTATCATCAATAATACCGATTTTTTCACCAGCAAGATAAACAGTATACACGCTTTCGGGATATACTGTTTTACTATCTTGAAATCCTAGTACTATTACTAAAATACTAACAATAAATATTAAAATATTTTTTGACACTTTTTCACCTATTCTTCTGCCACGTTTGCAAAGTTGCGAAACGTGCTTGTATCACGTTTGAAAATAAATTTAACCATTCCAACTGGACCGTTACGATGTTTTCGGATAATGTATTCACTTTCGCTCGGATGATTTTCGGGCGTTTTGTTTTTATCATAATAATCATCCCGATATAAAAAGGCAACTACATCGGCATCTTGTTCAATTGTACCAGATTCACGCAAGTCACTTAATAGTGGTCGTTTATCTTCCCGGCCTTCAACTAGCCTTGATAATTGTGCTAAAGCAATAATTGGTACATTTAATTCCATTGCTAAGGTTTTTAATGACCTTGAAATTTCGGCGACTTCTTGCTGACGATTACCTGCATGTTTTGCTGAGCCACTAATTAATTGTAAATAATCGATAAAAATTGCTTCTAAACCTTCATGCGAACTGGCTAAACGACGACATTTAGCCCGAATATCACCAATTGTCATCCCTGGTGTATCATCAATAAAGAGATGGGTGTCTGATAAACGACTAATTGCTTCGTTAATTTTTTTCCAATCATGATGTTCTAATTTGCCGCTTCTTAATTTATAGCCCTCTATTTGACCAATTGAAGATAACATCCGCATTGCTAATTGTTCGGCACTCATTTCCATGTTGAAGACAACAACTGGTTTTTCAGAGTTCATAGCTATGTTGCAAGCTACATTTAAAACAAAAGCGGTTTTTCCCATTCCTGGTCTTGAGGCAATAATGGTTAATTCATTGGGATGCAAACCGGATGTTATTTTATCTAAATCATAAAAACCTGTTGCCAAACCGGTTATTTCCCCTTTTGTTTGGGCGAGTTTTTCAATATCACTTTGTGTTTTAAAGAGAACTTCTTGAATTGTTTTAAATTCAGTTCCTTTACGTGTCTTGGCGACACTAAATATTTTTCGTTCGGCTGAATCTAAAACTTCGTTTAAACTTTCATCTTTTGAATATGCTAAATCAACTATTTCACTGGCTTCGGAAATTAGTTTTCGCAGGGTAGCCTTTTCTAAAACAATATTAATATATGAATCAACATTGACGGCGCTAGGCACTTTTTCAGTTAATTCGACTAGGTATTCAACGCCACCAATATTTTTTAAGATTTTTCTTTTTTCTAATTCAGCAGTAACAATTGTAATATCTAAAGTTTTATCGGCTTCAGCTAAGTCACTTAGAGTTAAATATAGTTGTTTGTGAGCATCAAAAAAGAAATGATCAGCATTTAATAGTTCAATACACTTTTGCAAAGCATATTTACTTAAAAACATCGATCCCAAAACAGCTTGTTCTGCTTCTTTACTATTTGGTAAAATATTTTCTTTCATTTAATCCTCCTGAACTAATTCAATTGTTAAAAAAGCGGTTACTTTTTTATGTAATTCTAGTTCAATTTGATAAGTTCCTAATTGATTTAATGTTTCGGTTAGTTTGATTTGTTTTTTATCTATTTGGTATTGCTTATCTTTTAATTGTTCGGCAATTTGTTTACTACTGATAGCACCAAACATTTGTCCTTTTTCACCAACGGCTACTTTAAAAATTAATTTTTCTTTGCTTAATTTTTCTTTTATTTGTTTT
>SLPE01000126.1 GCA_007132145.1 Candidatus Izemoplasma sp. | reverse complement strand
CATCATCATCCCCGGCATCCCCGACAAGCTGCTCGTATACAAAGTCACCGAGTTTTACGCGAGGGTGATGACCGAAGCCGGCATCAAGGTCCATCGATACGAAAAAGGGTTCTGTCATGCGAAGATCGTGCTCATCGACGACGAACTCGCGAGTGTGGGGACGTACAACCTCGACAACCGCAGCGCCGTCATCGATTTCGAAGTCTCGGCCTTGATTTCGGACGAGCACGTCCTCAAGACGTTGCTCGAACAGTTCGAAGAAGACAAGCGTCATGCACGCTTGATCACCTACGAGGACATCCGCAGTCGCTCCCTCTTGAACAAAGTCCTCGAAGGCTTCTTGAGCATCTTCACACCGATCATCTGAGTTCAGAAAGAAAGGACCTCGCCCATGCACATCATCCGCGTCAAGGATTTACGCAAGAAGTACGAGAACGTCGAAGCCGTCAAGGGCGTCTCTTTCGACGTCCGCAACGGAACGTTCTTCGCTTTGCTCGGCCAAAACGGCGCCGGCAAATCGACGACGATCGAAATCATCGCCACCTTGAAATCGAAAAACGAAGGCGAAGTGATCGTCGACGGCGCCGTTCTCGGAAAGGACGACGACGCCATTCGCAAGACGCTCGGCGTCGTCTTCCAGTACAGCGTCTTGGACAAAGAGTTGACCGTTCGGGAAAACCTCGCGATACGCGCGGGCTTCTACAACATGGACAAAGAACGTCTCCGCACGCGCATCGAGACCTTTTCCTCGCTGATGGACATCGATGCGTTCATCGACCGGCGCGTCAAGACCCTCTCCGGCGGCGAAAGACGTAAAGCGGACCTCGCCCGTGCCTTGTTGCACTCGCCGAAAGTGTTGATCCTCGACGAACCGACGACCGGTCTCGACCCCAAGAGCCGCAAGGACCTCTGGGAACTCATCCAGACGATCAAGACCGAAACGGACATGACGATCTTCCTGACGACGCACTACATGGAGGAAGTGCTCGACGCCGACCATGTCGTCATCTTGGACGAAGGGCTTGTGAAAGCCGAGGATTCCGCGGAGAACCTCCGCTTAAAACACGCCTCGGACACGCTGCGCATCGTGCCCAAGGACGCGCGTCTTTCCCAAGCGCTCAAGGACGAAGGCATCCCCTTCACTTGGAAGAACAGCATCGTCATGGTGCCACTCAAGGATGCGTTCGAAGGCCTCTCCATCGCAACCCGGCACAAGGCGCACTTCGAAAGTTTCGAAATCGTCAAGGCGAACATGGACGACGTCTTCTTGAACATCACCGGAAAGGAGTTGCTTGAAAATGGTACTGAGAACCCTCGTTGAACGGCACTTGAAACTGTTCGTCCGCGACCGTTGGGCGGTGTTCTTCTCACTCCTTTCGATTCTCATCGTCTTGATGCTCTTCATGCTCTTCCTACGTGAGGCGTTCGTGCTCGACGCCGACATCGATGGTCTCGACCGGCTCGTCCACAGCTGGATCATCTCCGGTGTCTTGATGCTCTCGACCGTGACCGTGCCGCTCGGGTTTCTCGGCATCATGATCCGCGACATCGACAGCGGCACCATCAACGATTTTCTCGTGGCGCCGATCAAACGCTCGCATATCGTCTTGAGCTACTTGTTGGCGGCTTTGCTCATCGGCACCGCCTTCTCGACCTTCAATCTCGTCATCGGCCAACTCTACATGTTCATCCGCTTCGGGTTCCTGCTCGCCCCGTTGTCGTGGCTTTGGACCTTGCTCGTCATCGTGCTCGCCACTTCGCTTTTCGCCAGTCTGTTCTTCTTCATCGTCACCTACGTCAAGACCCCCAACGCCCACGGCACCATGCAGACGCTCGTCGGCACCTTGATCGGCTTCCTCGTCGGACTCTACGTGCCACTTGGCAACCTCGGAAACGTCATAAGGAACATCCTGTCGGCCTTGCCGACACTGCAAGTGGCGAGCCTGTTCAGAATCGTCTACATGGCCGATCCTTTGAAGGACATTCCGTGGAAGACCCTCGAAACCATCCCCGGCGTTCCCTATTTCATGCGCACCAGGCCCGCGTTCGAACATTTCATGGGCGTCGAACTCGAACTGTTCGGACAAACGCTCTCACTCGGTGTGCTGATTGTCGTCGTCTTCGCTTGGGTATGTCTCTTCACCGCGCTTTCCACGTTGCGCATCGCCCGCTTCAAAACCGGATAACGAATCCAGGAGGTATGCATCATGCCCATCAAGGATTACAAGACGATCTCGACCAAACTCGGCGATGACGGCTTTTCGAAGAACTTCTCGAACAAGCGGTTCGCAAAGGACGACATCCTCTTCGAAACGCTCGGCACCCTCGATGAAGCGTCGACTTTCCTCGGTCTCGCCTACCATCAGACCAACTATGAAAACATCCAGACGATCCAGGCGACCTTGCAGACGATCGCGACGCTCGTCGCCACCGATGCGGATCATCCTTCCTACGAACGGATCCGCAAGATCGACGAAAGGGACATCGTCTTCTTGGAAAAAGAAGAACAATCGGTACTGTCCTCCTCGCCGATCGACAAGCGACTCTATTTGCCGGGAAGCGACGCCTCGCCGCGCGCGGCCCATTTCGACGTCGCCCGCACCGTATGTCGGCGCGCCGAACGTCGCCTCGTTCAATTCATCAACGCGCGCAAACGTGAAGACCTTGCCTGCGCGCTCAAATACGTCAACCGCTTGAGCGACCTCTTGTTCATTCTCGCGCGTCATTTCTGAACATTGCCCGCCCGTATTTGCCGTCATCGCAAAATGTGCTATACTATGAACGAACCGTCATATCAAGCGAAACGCAAGGAGCCCGCATGAAAAGAAGAATCGGCGTCATCACGGACACCAACGCCTGTTTGGACTATTTTGAACACGACTACGACATCGGCATCTTCCGCTCGATGATCCATCTCGACGAAGAAGAATACCTCGACCATGTGCAATTG
>SLPE01000115.1 GCA_007132145.1 Candidatus Izemoplasma sp. | reverse complement strand
CCACCCCAACATGGTCGTCAAGATCCCGATGACCGAAGAAGGCTTGAAGGCCGTCTCCCGATTGTCGAAAGAAAACATCGCGACGAACGTGACGCTCGTTTTCAGCGCCAACCAGGCATTGCTCGCCGCGCGTGCCGGCGCGACGTTCGTCAGTCCCTTCATCGGACGACTCGACGACATCGCCTCAGACGGCGTCGGCCTCGTCGCCGACATCCGAGAGATGTTCGATACGCACAACTTGCAGACGCAAATCATCAGTGCGAGCATACGCCATCCGCGTCATGTCGTCGATTCGGCACTCGCCGGCGCCGACATCGCGACCGTGCCCTACGAAGTTCTCAAGAAGGCTTTGAAACACCCCCTGACCGACAAGGGGGTCGCGACCTTCCTCGCGGACTGGGACGGCGCCTTCGGAAAAGGCAGATGAAAAAACGGGCATGTCACGATGACTGTGACATGCCCGTTTTTTTATGGTAGAACGTACTACACGACGCTTTGTTCCGACTCGAAGCTCTCGGCGTCATCGAAACGTTCGAGCGACAACGCCTCAAGCGGCATCGTCGGGGTCTTTCCGGTCATCAGTTCCGCAAGCAAGAGCCCGGTCATCGGTGCGAGCATGAAGCCGTGCCCGCTGAATCCGCATGCCATGTAGAACCCTTTCAAGTCCTTCGTGCCGCCGATGATCGGCTGACTGTCGGGCGACATGTTGTAAAGACCGCCCCATTGACGGATGACGCGCAGTTCCGCCAACGGCGGCAAGAGTCGCTTCAACGTTTTGCTCATGGCGTCGAGAAATCCCCAGTTCGAACCGATATCGAGCCCTTTCGGCGCATTCTTGTCGCCCCGACCCATGATGAACCCGCCATGTGGCGTCTGTTGGCAATAGATGTTCTTCGAGAAGGAAATGACCATCGGTCCTTGCATCTTCTCGACAGGTTCCGTGACAAGGATTTCGTGGTTCCTCGAATAGATGGGAATGTCGATACCCGCGAGCGCACCGATGTCCTTGGAGTAACCGCCGGCGGCGTTGATGACGTTCGCGGTTTCGATGTTGCCCTTGTCGGTGACGACGCCTTTCACTTCCCCGTTTTCCGTCAAGATGTCCAAAACGGTCGTGTAGGTGTAAAACTCCACACCGAGTCGTTTGGCGGCCTTGTAATAGGCGTCGGTCATCGTGAAAGGGTTGAGGTGCCCGTCCGTCGGGCAAAACGTGGCGCTGTGGACCTCTTCGGGATTGAGATGCGAAACGATGTCCAACGCGCCCTGTCGATCGAGCGCCTTCGCGGGAATGTCGAGACTGTTTTGCAACGCGACGTTCTTCTCGAATCTCGCGGTTTCCTCGGCGTCCGAGGCGATGATCAGATACCCTTCCTGTTTGAACTCGATGTCACCGTCGTATCGGAGGATCTCCGTCGCGTTCTCGAAAAAATCCACGCTCTTCTTGGCGAGCATGCAGTTCATCTTCGTTCCCCATTGTTGGCGGACGCCGGCTCCGCAACGACCGGTGGCGCCACTGGTGAGATAGTGTCTTTCGATGACGACGATGTCCTTCACGCCTTCATCGGCGAGATGGTAGGCGATGCTACAGCCGCTGATGCCGCCGCCGATGATGACGACTTGTGCGCTATTCTTCATCGGCCTGGGCCTCGATGCTCGAAAGTTTGACCCCCATCGTCAAAGGACGGGTGTTGCGGATATCGACTTCTTCAAGGGGAATACCGAACGCTTTGCTTATTTCCCATTGGACCATCTTGCCGCACGTGTTCGCTTGGCACGGTCCCATGCCGACACGGGCGATGCGTTTGAGTTCTTCGTATGTCTCGTAGCCTTGTTCGAACAAATCGTAAAGGTCTTGCAATGTCACATCGCTGCAACGACAGATGATGACGTCTTCGGGGTTCATCGTTCACTCACCTCGATCGTGATGGCGTCGTAGATGTATCTCTTCGGTACTTCGACATGGACCAATGCGGTCCGGTCCTGTTTCTGTGTCATGACGACCTTGAGTATCCTTCCTTTTACGAGCGCTCTGCCCGAACGGTCGAGAACGGTCCGCCATTCACCAGCTTTCGGCAAGGGGGCGAACTCGTAGGGAATTTTGAGAACCGCCTTGTCGTCCTTGATCTGCATGATGGTGATCGCGAGTCCCGGACATTGATACACGCAAATTCCACAACCGGTGCATCGGGCGAAATCGATACGGGGACGGACATTGATGTCTCCCGGGATGGCAATCGCATCGAAGGGACAACTCGTACTGCACGGGTTGCAAGGAATCTCTTCATAACACTCGATGATCGCTTTCGGCTTTTGAAGCACGTCTTCTTCCGGAAACTGTGCCCGGACTTGGTCGCCATCCGGGACGCCGCTTCGTCTCAACATCATTTCACCCCCAGTTTCGCAAGACCGGCACGGATTTTTTCGGCGTGCGGTCCGCTTCGCAAATTGTCGAGTTCTTGACGATTCGAGGTGATGAACGCCTCGAAGTCCTTCACGCGCAAGCCGTGTTTCAAAGCGGCCTGCGTACCGGCCAGCATGCCGGCGATCATCGCGCTCGACGCTTCTTCGATGCCGGCGACGTCGCCGCAGGCGTAGACACCTTCGACACTTGTTTCGAACGTGTCGTCGATGCGGGGGACGACACCGCCGAGTTCGTTGACATAGACGACTTCTACCCCGATCTGCTGAAGCAGTTCACTCATCGGTACGAGACCGACGGAAAGACAGATCGTATCGCATTCGACTCGCGTCTCCGTGCCGGGGACGCCTTGCCATTGCTCGTCGAGTTGCCAGATTTCGGCCGCTTCGACCGATGTTTCTCCGATGGCGCGTTTGACACTCGTGTTCGTCATGATCTCGACCCCGAGACGGCGGATCTTCGAGGCGTGTACGAGATAGCCGCCGATCGTCGACGCCGCTTCAAGGAGTTTCACGACGCGGACACCCGCTTGCATGAGTTGATAGGCGACGATCAAACCGATGTT
>SLPE01000082.1 GCA_007132145.1 Candidatus Izemoplasma sp. | reverse complement strand
TCGATTATCTCACCCTCGCCGCGAGCGAGTTGGCCAACATGTCAGAACGCCGACTCGAGCGACTCGTCAATCCGGCGTTGAACAACGGATTGCCCCCTTTTCTGACCCGACAAAAAGGGCTGCATTCGGGATTCATGATCGTCCAGTATGCCGCCGCGAGTCTCGTCAGTGAAAACAAGGTCCTCTCGCATCCGGCGAGCGTCGATTCCATCCCTTCGAGCGGAAACCAGGAAGACCATGTCTCGATGGGGACAATCGCCGCCCGCAAAGCCTATACAGTCGTCAAAAACGCCCGTCGCGTCGTCGCCATGGAAGTCATCAGCGCGGCACAAGCGCTCGATTTTCGCGGAAAGGCTTCGCTTTCCCCAAAGACGAAAGAAGCCTACGCGCGTATCCGCGAACGCATCCCCTTCCTGTCCGAAGATGCGATCATGCAACCGTTGCTCGACGCCGCCGATGCACTTCTCGCAAGCGGCGCCTTCGATGGGAGGTCTGAATGATGGAAGACAGATCAAGGACGTTCACGCTCGAAGACATTTTCGGTGAACTGCCCGGACACCCGCCTTTTCTCGAGGGCGTCCGAAGAGCGCCGAAACGTGACGCGGAATTGAGTGACAGCGACGTCTCTCTTGCGCTCAAGAACGCATTGCGTTACGTACCGGAGGCCTGGCAGGAAACGCTCATCGACGATTTCTTGGAAGAACTCGACGAACACGGACGCATATACGGCTATCGCTTCCGTCCGCATGGCGATATCGTCCCCGAAGCGATCGAAGCCTATCGGGGAAGGACGATGGAGGGCAAGGCCTTTCAGGTGATGATCGCGAACAACTTGAGTTTCGATATCGCACTCTATCCCTATGAACTCGTCACTTACGGCGAGTCCGGACAAGTGTTCCAAAACTGGATGCAATACCGTCTCACGATCAAATACCTCCAAGAAATGAACGACGACGAAACCCTCGTCCTTTTCTCCGGACATCCGCTCGGATTGTTCGCTTCTTCCGAAGAAGCGCCTCGGGTGATGCTCACCAACGGCTTGATGGTGGGCATGTACGACAACCCCGACGCCTTCGCCCGTGCCGCGGCTCTCGGCGTCACCAACTACGGTCAGATGACCGCGGGCGGTTGGATGTACATCGGACCGCAAGGCATCGTTCACGGGACGTATTCGACCTTGCTCAACGCCGGAAGGCTCAAGCTCGGCATCGCCGGCGAAGAAGACCTTGCGGGCGTCTTGTTCGTCTCGAGCGGTCTCGGCGGGATGAGCGGCGCGCAAGGGAAGGCCGCAAAAATCGCCGGCGGCGTAGGACTGGTCGCCGAAGTCGATGTCTCCCGCATCAAGACCCGTTACGAGCAAGGTTGGGTCGACAGTTGGCATCAGACGCCAGAAGCCGCTTTCGAGGCCGCCCTCGCGGCGAAGGCGGAAAAACGTGCAGCGAGCATCGCTTATGACGGAAACATTGTCGATTTGCTCGAACATGCCGTCGTCTCCGGCATCACGATCGACCTCCTCAGCGACCAGACGAGTTGTCACAACGTCTACGAGGGCGGGTATACGCCCAAGGGCATGACGTTCGAAGAGCGGACACGGATGCTCAAGGAAGACAAGCCCGGATTCAAGCATTGTGTCGATGAAGGTCTCAAGGCCCACTACAAAGCGATTGAAACCTTGACCAAGAGAGGCACCTACTTCTTCGATTACGGAAACAGTTTCATGAAAGCCGTCTACGACGCCGGCGTCGTGGACATCTGCAAAAACAAGCGAAACGACCTCGACGGTTTCATCTGGCCGAGTTACGTCGAAGACATCATGGGTCCCATCCTCTTCGATTTCGGCTACGGACCGTTCCGCTGGGTCTGTCTTTCGGGAAAGAAGCGCGATTTGCAAGAGACCGATCGTGCGGCGATGGATGAAATCGATGTCACGAAGCGCTTCCAGGATAAAGACAATCACCATTGGATCGCTCGTGCCGCCGACAACGAACTCGTCGTCGGAACCCAGGCGAGGATCCTGTACCAGGACGCCAAGGGACGGCTCAAAATCGCGTTGCGCTTCAACGAGATGGTCAGACGCGGCATCGTCGGCCCGATCATGCTCGGAAGGGACCATCACGACACCGGCGGAACCGATTCACCGTTCAGGGAGACGGCGAACATCAAAGACGGCTCCAACGTCACCGCCGACATGGCGACCCATGTGTTCGCCGGTAACGCCGCACGCGGCATGAGTCTCGTGGCTTTGCACAACGGCGGCGGCGTCGGGACGTCGAAATCGATCAACGGCGGCTACGGGATGCTTCTCGACGGCAGCGAACGCGTCGACCGCATCTTGAAACGCGCGATGACGTGGGACGTCATGGCGGGCGTCGCACGACGCGCCTGGGCGCAAAACGACCATGCGTTACAAACCGCGCATGCCTTCAACACCGAAGGCGGGGGCGTCGTCACGATGCCCCACAAGACCGACGAGACGATGCTCGGAGAAAAGATACGCGCTTACAAATCCGACAAGGAGGCAAAGACATGAAACGAATCGTACAATGTGTCCCGAATTTTTCCGAAGGTCGCGACCTCGAGAAGATCGAAACCATCGTCGCGCCCCTGAAAAACCAGGAAGGCTTCAAACTCGTCGGTGTGGAACCCGACGCCGACTACAACAGGACCGTCGTCACGCTGATCGGCGACGCCGACGCGATGATCGAAGCGTTGGCCCATTTTGCGGCGCTGGCCGCCAAACACATCGACATGAATGTCCAAAGCGGTGAGCACCCGCGGATGGGCGCACTCGATGTCGTGCCGTTCATCCCGATTTCCGGCATCACGCTCGAAGCGTGTGCACAACTCGCCGAAGAAGCGGCGCGTCGCATCCACGAAGCGAGCGGGATTCCCATCTATCTCTATGCAGAAGCGGCGAAGGAGAAAAACCGTAAAAGACTTCCGACGATCCGCAAAGGCGAGTTCGAAGGAAAAAAAAAAAAAATCCGC
>SLPE01000123.1 GCA_007132145.1 Candidatus Izemoplasma sp. | reverse complement strand
CGGTGGACAAAGGTCTCGACATCCCGGCACACTTCACGGGCGTCGGCCATATCCTGAATCTTTTGTTCGAACACTTCGTGGAGAAAGACATCATCCAACCGACGTTTGTCACCCGCCATCCGATTGAGACGAGTCCGCTCGCGAAAAAAAGCGCCGATCCGCGATTCACCGAACGGTTCGAGCTCATCATCGCCGGACGCGAATACGCCAACGCATTCAGCGAACTCAACGACCCGATCGACCAACGGGAACGTTTTGAAGCGCAAATCGCCGAAAAGCGCCTCGGCAATATCGAAGCGCCGGCGGAAATGGATGAAGATTTCATCGAAGCCCTCGAGCACGGAATGCCGCCCACGGGCGGACTCGGCATCGGCATCGACCGACTGATCATGTTGTTGAGTGACTCACGCTCGATTCGCGATGTCATCTTGTTCCCCCACATGCGACACAGGTCATGAAAAAGGAAGCCGCGGCTTCCTTTTTTTCATCTTCAAACATCTTCTCCTAGAACCCACGTGCGTCGTTCTTCGAGATCGACCCCTAGATGCTCTGCGATTTCGGCATAGATGTCGATGATACTGACGTGTTCGACATCGAATGTCTCGATAATCTTGTCGACCGCCTTCTTGAGAAGGTCTTCGACATACGCGAAGTCTTCCCTTCGTTCGGCGATCATGTTTTCAATCATGTTTTCGATATCATTGAGTTCCTCGTCATCGAAAGACCCGTTCTTCTCTTCGACGTCGTCTCTGAAATCGCCGATGAACAAGAGATAGACCACCAAGGGGGTGAATTTTTCGAACGCTTCACAATCGGCATCGAACAGTTTTTCATAATAAATGCGGATGATGGCGAACTGGTCGTGAAGATAATTCAGACCGGTTTGAAAAATCGTCATCTTCTCCTCATCCAAAGACCCGTTCTCGACCGCTTCATCATACAATGTGTTCAAGACGAGATAAATCGGTTCCAAACGTGTGTAAATGAGCGAACGATGGTGTTTCAACGCTTCGATGGCTTCGATGTTGTCGAGTTTCCAGTTGGCGTAATCCTTGAGAATCAAATCGAAGTGTTCCATGTTTTCACGCTTTTCCGACAGAGCCGAACAACGCCATTTTCTCTTTGACGACATCGGTGATCGCCCATGTCCCCGGATGGAGGAGTTTCCTCGGGTCGAATCCTTTTCCTTGAAGGTCCTTTCCCGCTTCGATGTAAGCCCGCGTCGCCTTGGCGAACACGATTTGGCATTCGGTATTGACATTGATCTTCGAAACGCCCAATCCGATGGCCTCCTTGACCATGTCGTCGGGAATGCCGGTGCCGCCATGCAGGACGAGCGGCATGTCGTCGGTCGTTTTGCCGATTTCTGAGAGCACGGCCATGTCGAGGCCTTGCCATCCCTTCGGATACGTCCCGTGGATGTTCCCGATGCCGGCGGCGAGCATGTCGATACCCGTTTTCGCCAAACGACGGCATTCTTCGGGGTCGGCGATGTCGCCCTTGCCTTCGACGCCGTCTTCCTCGCCGCCGATGGACCCGACCTCGCCTTCGACGCTCGCCCCTGTTTCACGGGCGATCGCGACGACTTTCTTCGTTTGCGCGACATTGACTTCGATCGGTTCATGAGATCCGTCGTACATGACGCTGGTGAAGCCGGCTTCGAGTACATGGAGCGCCGCTTCATAGGACCCATGGTCCAAGTGAAGGGCGACGGGTACGGTGATGCCCATGTGTTCGAGCATGCCTTCGACCATGCCGATGACGGTCTTCGCACCCTCCATGTATTTCATCGCGCCTTCGGAGACGCCCAGAATCAGCGGCGAACGTTGTTCTTCCGCCGCGTTGAGAATCGCCTTGCACCACTCGAGATTGTTGATGTTGAACTGTCCGACGGCGTATCCTTCCCGCCGCGCTTTTTGAAGCATGTCCCTTGCCGATACTAATGCCATGTATTCATCCTCCGATAGGGTGACGTCTTACCCTCATCATTATAATGGAAGCTTCTTGAAAAGTAAACAGAACCGCCTTCTTACGCGCTTTTCGCTCAAGAAAAACACGGCTTCCGCCGTGTTTTGTCTTTAGTCTCCGGAAACGACGAGCGATTCGATTTTCATCGACGGTGCACCGACGAACATGTAATTGAACTTCAAGTCGTCGCACACCTCCGTCACCTTCTTCATCATGTCGAGGAAATTCCCCGCAACTGTGATCAAGGCGACAGGCTTGACGATTTTCCCGTCTTCGACGAGATACCCGCCGGCTTGGAGACTGAAGTTGCCGCTGATCGCATCCGTCCCCGCGTGTGTCCCTTGCAAGTCGGTGATCAGAAGGCCTTTCTTCATCGACGCCAAAGCATCGGCGACTTTCGTATCGCCCGGTTTCACGTAGACGTTCGTCGGAGCGACGTTTCCGCCAAAAGCGTTTCCGGTCGATTCGGTATCGGCTTTTTTGGCGGTCTTGAGGTCATGCAAGAATGATTTCAAAGTGCCTTGTCCGACCAGTTCCTTGTACGTCGTGCGGACGCCTTCATCGTCGAACGGGCCGCTTTTGTGGCTTTTACGCATGAACGGATCGTCGACGATCGTCACGATGTCGCTCGCGATCTCCTCGCCGAGTTTGTCGGCAAGCTTGGACATGCCTTTTTGGACGTTGTCGGCGTTCCACATCGAAACATAGGCGTGCAAGAGCGAAGCGGCCGCATCGTTTTCCAAAATGACTTCGTAAGTGTCGGAAGGAACGGCTTTGGCGCCAAGGAGCGAAACCGCTCTGTCGACCGCTTTCTTCGCGATCCCTTCGATGTCGAAATCCTCGACGACATTGGACTGGACGTATTCGAAGGCGGAGCGGGAATCCTTGCCGTCGCGGGCGACGACTTGGCAACCCAAGAAGGCACTGTTCACTTCTTTTTCGAGCATCAGGCCCTTGGAATTTTGTAAAAAGACGCGTTTGCTCGTTTCATTGTAGTAGCTTTGTCGGATATCGATGCGCTCGT
>SLPE01000011.1 GCA_007132145.1 Candidatus Izemoplasma sp. | reverse complement strand
CTGAATCTGTGTTTCCTGGATATTGCTGTGAACCAGCCTGATATCTGCCGGAGCCTGGTTAGACTGGTTAATACCCACCCAGTTGCTCTGTGCAGAAACGTAGGATATCATCCCTACAAAAATGAACAAGAAAAAAATTGTACTTCTCTTCATGATTTGATTGTGTTAATGAATAATAAATTATTTAAAAAACGATTGCCATGTTCCTAAGCGGGGACTCATTTATCCATGAAGCCCCCGCAGTTTGTTCGTTAAAAATACCTTGATGTTATTTTACCATAATCTTTTTTATGATGTGATCATGATTGTATTCCAGCCTGAGAAGGTATAGACCTGTATTAAGGTTTTTAAGGTTGAAGGCCTTTTCAGTGAAGCCTTGCTCGTATACC
This sequence comes from Candidatus Izemoplasma sp., assembly GCA_007132145.1. Taxonomy (GTDB): domain Bacteria; phylum Bacillota_I; class Bacilli_A; order Izemoplasmatales; family Izemoplasmataceae; genus SLPE01. The sequence goes on along the minus strand of SLPE01000011.1, from coordinate 2,613 downwards.
ATTTGCTTTTCAATAATCTGACCGTGAATATTCATGAGTGATATACCTACCGGTTCAGTGCTTTGATTATAAAAGCTTACCCATAGCATCTCATGTGCCGGGTTTGGAAATGCCCTGAAGCCGATCGTTTCCTCAAGCGATATGTCGTGGATGTCTGTGGTCCCCATGAAAGTGTTTACAGGTACCAGCTTGGCATTCAGGTTAACAACTTTTACATCATTGCCCCAGCTGATTAATTCGTTGTCATTATCGAAGGTAGTTATTGGAATGATTCCTTCAGGAATAGCAGAATTATTTATGCTGTAAATCAGGGTTGTTATCTTGCCTTCCTCGCGTCGATGCACCATGACGTGATCAGGTAAATCCAGGTTCATTTCCAGGTGTTCAGCATTTGGGCCTGTTAGCTCAAACTGGAGACCTGTAATCGTGCCGTCGCTTTTCAGTTCAATACCATCAAAGCCAAGAAACAGGCTTGTTGAATCAGAAATCATATTCGGGTAAGGATATAATTTACCCTGCGAAAAGATGTTTACCGTTCCAACAATGTCAAGAATGTTTATGATGCCGTCCTGGTTTACGTCTGCATTTTCAAAACAGAATGGTTCTGGGTCAAGCCCTAAATAGTATTCAACTATAACAAGAACGTCCAGCACATTCACTACACCATCGCAGTTAGCATCACCGGGGATGATTGGCTCCTGGTCGTCGCCATGAAGCACCACTTCAACCAGGATATCCTGATTGCCAAGCATGAAATCGTTTTCGAAGCTATAATAACCTTCTTTTGCGGCTGTAAACTCGTATGTTCCGGGCAATAGTTCAAAGAAAGTCATGCCGTTGACGTTGGTGTGTTTTGTCAGTGAACCTACGGTAAGGGCTGCATTTTCAAGTGGATTTCCGCTGGAGTCTTTCACCAGGAAGTCAACATTGTGTGCGTCTTCCGTTTCATCTGCAGCAAATCCCATGTGGAGATTTGGTAAAACGGATGAGTTGCCATTGTAAGGTGGGTTTGCATTGGTATCGCTGTAGCCATAAACTGCCCTGGTATTACCCATGTTGGTACCTGCTACCCGGTAATGGTCATTGAAGTTACACCATGTAGGCAGCAATCCCCAGATGATCTCAACCAACAGGTTGCTCTCCCCGTCGTATTCAAAGTTTTCGATGTCGAATATATGCCATCCGAGTTCGGTGGCCATCTGGTGTGCATCTTCTTCAAATACTGTGGTGGCATTGTTGGTATTGACAAAGCTGTTGCTCAGTGTATTCAACGATGTATGCATCATTTTAATTCGGAAATTCGGGAGTACCTGGTGTTGCGAAGTTGAAGTAACATGAACGATGTCCATACCGATCTCGGTTATTGTCTTTTCGCCTTCGCCGATCTCACTTGCGCGGTATAGCATTTGTGATCGGTTTGCCTTGTACCAGTTATAGAAGGGGTAGTGTCCGGGTATTTCGGTACCGTCGCCAATAATGGTTTCCGGCACCTGGCCTATGAAGATATGCGCTTCGGCTTCATCATAATGCCCATCTTCAACCGATATCTCCAAATCAACGGATGTGCCTTCCGGTGCTGATGCGTGAGCATTTACGACGTAAATAACTTCTACGGTTGCACCTGGTTGAATGAGAGGGAGCTCCAGCTCACTTTCTTGAATGTTGAAGTAAGCTGAATTCGCAGAAAGTTCCATCATCGGGCTCCTGGCAGCTGCGTCTCCGCTGTTGGTCAGTTCGAAGATCAGATGGGCTGTCTCGCCGGGGTCAAGACGACCGTTGCTGTCGCCGTCGATGCTGTCGTCGAGGATGTATTCGGGATTGATCGCAAAAATCGGGGCATAACCCGTTATGCGCAGGTTCGATGTCCACTCTTCTTCGCCATCGGTAATGTGCAACACAAAAGTTGTTTGATGATTGTTTGGAATGTCCATGCTCACATGGAAAGCAAAAGCGTCGTATACTGTTGAGGTGTTCCCTGTATCTCCGGCATCCATGCCGTCGAATTCAACAGGAGGGTTGGCATCGTCCATATAAATGTAATCATCACCGCCTGTTAGCGTAGCTGTTACCTCGGTTGATGGATCGGCACCAACGTTTTTCAGCGTTAGGTCGATGGTGAATGATTCGCCATAATTAGCCTGGTTTTTTCCATCGGGATCGTTGATCGTGAAATGATCGATAACGATAAACGGACCTTCGAGGGCAGCAGCGGGTACTTCAACCCTGTAAGGAATATGCTGTGGCTTTGTGACAACGATTGTAACGTCACCGCCATCCATAATGGGATCAATAGGAACTTCTACTTCACCGCTTTCGCTAACCAAGGCTGCCCCGTGCAATACACCATCCATTGAGATGGCAACATAGGAGCCAGGAAGCGCTTCAACCGTATAGATCTCGAGTCCGATCGGGACAATCGGCATATGGCTAACTTCATTTTCACTGCCTTCGGTAAAATAGATAATCGTTGAAGGGTCGCCGAATGTATGATACCCCTGCCAGTACCAGGGATAACTGGAGTGTGTGGGGTAATTTTGCAGGTGTGCTTCGGTGAGGGCGAGGTTTCCTACAAATTTTTTGGCTGCAACCGGATGATAGTCTGAGTTGAAGATT
>SLPE01000031.1 GCA_007132145.1 Candidatus Izemoplasma sp. | reverse complement strand
GGAGGGCCTTTCGGTGCCGCAGTCGTGAGACGAGACGGAGAAATCATTTCCGTTTCCTCGAACAGCGTTTTGAAGGACCACGATCCGAGTGCACACGCGGAAATCAACGCGATCCGTGAAGCGGGACGGGCGCTGGGCACACACGATTTGAGCGGTCACATTCTCGTCGCGACCGCGTATCCGTGTCCGATGTGTCTTGGTGCGATCATCTGGTCGAACATCGACACGCTCGTCTACGGGGGTCGTCCCGAAGATGCCGAAGCCATCGGCTTCCGTGACGATTTCATCTATCGTTTCATACGAGGTCACAACAAGGATGCGGATGTGCTGTCGATCGAGGAAGTCGATCGCGAGGCATGTCTACAGTTGTTCGAGGAGTACCGAAGCAAGAACAAGACGCTCTACTGAAAAGGGTTCGGGGAATGAAGAAACACACCCGAACCCTTTTGTTTACATCATTTGTCGCCCATGGTCATCGCCATGACGGCTTTGGCCGTATGCAGGCGGTTTTCCGCCTCTTGATAGACGATGGAGTGTTTTCCGTCGATGACGCTGTTCTCGACTTCATTCTCGCGATCCGCGGGTAGGGCGTGCATGTATTTCACATCGGGTTTGCCGAGCGCGATCATTTCTTCGGTGCATTTCCAGCCGCGATTGGCTGTGAGCATGTCGTCGATGACGGCGTCGGACTGGTTGGAGACCCAACTGCCCCAATTTTTCGGGATGACGATGTCGGCATCCTTGTAGGCGGCTTTCATGTCATGGGTGATCGTCAGTGTTCCGCCGTTTTCTTCAGCGTTCTTGCGGGCTTGCTCGATGGCCCAGTCGGGAAGGTCGTACCCTTCGGGATAGGCGAGCGTGACATCCATGCCGTAGCGCGGGAACAAGAGCGCCTGGGTCAAGGGGACGCTGATCGGTTTCTTATGGCTTTCGGCGTAGGCCCAGATGATCGACACTTTCAAGTTCTTTGTCGAACCTTTGACTTCTTGGATGGTCATCAAATCGGCGAGGCCTTGCATCGGATGGTACAAATCGCACTGTAGATTCATGATCGGTACACTCGAATGCTCCGCCATCCCGCGCAAGTACTTGTTGCCGATGTTCCAAAAACAGTTGCGGCAAGCGATGCCATGGCCGTAACTCGAAAGGATGACGGCGGTGTCCTTGGCGCTTTCACCGTGTGAGATCTGCATCGTCGACGTATCAAGAAACGTCGCGTGTCCTCCGAGTTGCGCCAGTCCCGATTCCATCGAGTTCCGTGTTCTCGTCGATTGCTCGAAGAACATGAGAAAAGCCGTCTTGTGTTGCAAATACGGTGTCGGGACATTGTTTCGGAATTTCTCCTTCATGTCCTTGGACACTGCCAGGAGTTGGTCGATTTCCTCTTTTTTCCACTCTTGCAAGGTGATGAAGTGTTTTCCTTTGAATGCCGGTTTCATGTTCATGTCTCCTCACTTGTCTTCTTTAGGTACATATGCGGCATGGCGGCGTAGAAGGCGGCCGCCTTGACGAGTTCGTCCTTGTAGGTCTTTTCGTTGGGGGCGTGGGCTTCTTCTTCCCGACCCGGACCGAAGCCGATGCAAGGGATGCCGTGGCGCCCCATGATCGATACTCCGTTGGTTGAAAACGTCCATTTGTCGACAACGGGTTTCGATTTGAAGAGATGTTCATACGTGTCGACCGCACTTTGGCAGACGACATGGTCTTCTTCGAGAACCCACGTCGGAAAGTACGATTCGGTCGGATACGTGAAGCCGGTGTAGGAAGGCCTTTCATAACGATACATTTCGACAGTGGCACCGGCCTTCTTGACGGAGGGCAGCGCTTCGATTTGCGCCAAGGCGTCCAGGTGGGTTTCACCGTGGGTCAGTCTCCGGTCCACGGATACGGTGCAACCGTCGGCGACCGCACACCGTGAAGGGGATGAAAAGAAGACTTCGCTGACGGTCAACGTCCCTTTGCCGAGGAAGTCGTCATGATGGAGTCGTTCGTTCAGCTGTTCGAGTTCGAGCAGAATCGGCGCCATTTTGAAGATGGCGTTGTCACCACGCTCGGGTGCACTCCCATGGCAAGAAAGGCCTTGCGTGGAGACTTTGATCTCCATCCGCCCGCGGTGTCCCCGGTATATGTTTGTCGCCGTCGGTTCGGTGATGACGACGAACTCGGGCCGAAGGCCTTCTTCTTCTATCAAGTACTGCCAGCAGAGGCCGTCGCAATCTTCTTCTTGTACGGTTCCGGTGAAAAGTAGCGTGTAGTCGTCTTCAAGACCGAGGTCCTTGATGATCTTCCCGGCGTAGACCATCGAGGCCATCCCGCCTTCTTGGTCGCTTGCGCCCCGGCCGACGATGATGTCGTCGTCTTCATAGCCGTCGTAGGGATCGTGTTTCCAAAGTTTGCGGTCGCCGATGCCGACGGTGTCGATATGTGCGTCGATGGCGATCAGGCGCTTGCCGTGACCGATACGTCCGATGATGTTTCCCATTTTGTCGATACGGACTTCATCGAAACCGACCTTTTCCATTTCTTCCTTGATTCTCGCGATGACGCGCTCCTCATCGCATGATTCGCTCGGGATTGAAATCATGTCCCGGAGGAAATCGCTCATTTCTGCGCGATAGGATTGCGCTTTTTCGATGATGCTATCGAAAGGGATGTCTTTCATTCAATCGCTCCTCTTCTTTGGATGATATGTGCATTGTAAGCTTTGACCTTGTCGTATTCGCGATTCCAGAAATCCATGGACCGCATACGATCCAGATAGGCTTTTTCATAGCCGAAGCGCAGCCAATCCTTCTCTTTCCTCTCGAAGAGTCTTTCCTTTTGCGCTTTCGAGCGGACATCGAGGATGTTTCGGGTGTCGGCTTTCATGAAGATGTCGCGGAACCAACGGTTCCGGACGTGTGTTTCGATTTCGAGTTCCCGTTCGTGAAGGTCTTCAAGTACGCTTTCATAACGGTCGAAGCCGTCGGTCGCGACCGTCACGACGTTTTCGTCGGGTCCGAGATTCAAGT
>SLPE01000118.1 GCA_007132145.1 Candidatus Izemoplasma sp. | reverse complement strand
CCGAATAGACGGTCTTCTGCAGCCACGTCGGACGCAATGCGAGCGCGACGAAAAGGCAGATCGCCCCCATGAACATCGCATCAAAAAAAAGTCCTTTCGGCACCAGGGAGACAGGGACCGTGAACCGAAGGACGATGCGCATGGCGAACAAATAAACCAAAACGACCGACATCATGTTCAAGGATCGTTTCATCTTACCACCTTGTCATCATTATACACTTTGAAGGGGAGTTTTTGAATACTTGACCAAAAAAAAGAAACCTCAATGGGTTTCGTTTTTTTCCAATGCACGCAGGAAGCAGGCGTCGCCTTTTTTACACCGGGACGTTTCATAAAGTCTACAGACGCCTTCGGCGACGATTTGCAGCTTGTCGATGTCGAAGCCCTCGAAGATGCTTTGGGTCCGGATGTCGTCGAATATCGAACTGTCGTTGATTTCGACGATGTTGTTGTTGGCTTTGCATGTCACGTGGATATGAGAATCTGCGGTGTGGCTCCGTTCGTCGATGGTCAGGTCGTAATGCTTTTTGCCGTTGATGAAGAGTTGGGTGATGATTTTGTGCTCAATCAAGAAGTCGATGTTGTTGTACACCGTTCCGAGGTTGTTGAAGCCCCGTTTCTTCATTTCACCGTAAATTTCCTGGACCGTGAGGTGGTTTCCGTCGAGGATGTCGATGATGACTCGCCGTTGCTTCGTGATTCTGACGTTCTTCTTCCGGAGGTCGTTGAAGACTCTCTCTTTGACATCGAGCATATTATCACCCAATGTCATTTTATCATTTTTACAAACTAACGCAAAAGAAACACCTTTGGATTTTTGTCTAGAGGACGGGCTTACATCAAGGAAGCCTAAAAAAAACCGTCATACCCGAAGGGCATCACGGTTTCTCGTTCCGTTTCAATTTCTCATGGATTCTCTTGCGGACATAGGGAGGGACGAACGTCGACAAATCGCCTCGGTATCTCGCGATTTCCTTCACGGTCGTGCTGCTGAGAAAAGAGTACTTGTTGTCGGTCATCAAGAAAATCGAATCGATTTCTGTATCGAGGACGCGATTGGCATGGGTCATCTGGAACTCGTATTCGAAGTCTGTCAATGCCCGCAAGCCCCTGATGATATGACTCGCCCCGAGTTTACGGGCGTGTTGAACCGTCAAGGTGTCGCTCGTTTCGATCTTGATGCGGTCGAGGCAGTCCTTCAGCGTCTCTTCGATCATGTCGATACGTTCTTCGCGCGTGAAGAACGCGTCTTTGTTCGGATGGATGCTGACGAGGACGATCAGTTCGTCGAAGATCTTGAGCGCACGTTTCACGATGTCGATATGTCCGTAGGTGATCGGGTCGAAACTTCCGGGATAAAGTCCGATTTTCATCTAATCTCTCCATTCCAAGAAGGTAATGGTGGTGATGCCGACATGACGCTCCTTGATGCGCGAGAAGACTTCGGGCACATGCAAGGGTGTCGTCTTGGGACTCAAGGCGACGATGAGCCCGCGTTCAACGAGAAGCCCGCGTTCGGCAATCGACGTGAGCGCTCGTCCGAGCAAGTCGCTTTCGTAGGGCGGATCGAGAAAAATGAGGTCGTAGGATGACGACGTGGCGGCCATGAAGGCTTCGGCGGTTTTTCTGAAGACGGAAGCGCCATCGAGTCCGAGGGTGTCGATGTTTGCATTTAACACATCGAACGCCACAGGGTCGCATTCGACGAAATCGACGATGGCAGCGCCACGGGAAGACGCTTCAACGCCCAACGCGCCGCTCCCTGCGAACGCGTCGAGACATCTCGCATCCACGACGTGCGGACCGAGCATGTTGAAGAGGGTCTCTTTCAAGCGGTCCTTCGTACTTCTCGTCCGGTCTCCCGCAACGCTTTTCAATCTTCTACTCCGATATTTCCCTGCGATGACGCGCATGGATTGATCTTTCCGCCCGGAAGGTTCTCAGTCGAATGTGATGCTTTCGACGGTTTTGCGGTCGAGTTTCTTGATCAAGGAGACGACGAGCTTGACGAGGTTCTTGTAATCGTCGCTATGGACGACGGACGTGTGTGAGTGCAAGTATCTGACAGGGAGGCACAAGGCGATCGACGGAGCTCCCGCATGGGAAAGATGGATTTTCCCGCCATCGGTTCCACCTCGCAATAAATACGTCAACTGATACGGAATCTTCTCTTCATCGGCGGTTTTCAAGACGAAATCGCGCAACCCTTTGTGTCCGACCATCGAACTGTCGGCGACCATGACACCGACCCCTTTACCGAGAACCGTTTCCTTGCTGCCGCCGGGATAATCATGCGCGACAGTCGTGTCGACGGCGATACCGATGTCGGGTTGAACCATGTATGCGCTCGTCGTCGCGCCGCGAAGACCGACTTCTTCTTGAACGGTTCCGACGCCGTAATAGATATTGGGATGCGTTTCGTTTTTCAAGGCTTGCAAGGCTTCGACGGCTACGGCACAACCGACACGGTTGTCCCAGGCTTTGCCCAACAAGTACTTCTTGTTGCTCATCGGCGTCGTGACGATATAAGGCGTGATCATGTCGCCGAGTCGGATCCCGAGTTTTTCGACTTCCTTTTTGTCTTTCACACCGATATCGAGATACATGTTCTCGATTTCAACGGGCTTCTTGCGTTCTTCCGGCGTCAACACGTGCGGGGCTTTCGCACCGACGACACCGCGGATTTCCGCGCCTTCCGAGGTCGTGATCGTGAACTGTTGCGCGAGCATGACTTGACTCCACCAACCTCCGGCGGGAATGAACTTGACATAGCCTTCATCGGTAATCTTGGTCACGAGAAAGCCGACTTCATCCATGTGTCCGGCAACCATGATGCGCGGGCCGTCTTTGGCGCCGACTTTTTCGGCGATGACACTTCCGAGATTGTCGTAGCGGATGTCCGCTTGATGCTTCATTTTCGAAACCATGTACTTCCTGACGGCGCCCTCTTGCCCGGGAATTCCGTTGAGCATGGACATTTCCTTGAGTATTTTGCTCATGTGTCCTCCTGTTTTCAGAACTGAAATATATGTGGTCTTGCTGTTGTTTCTATGCGCTTTAT
>SLPE01000125.1 GCA_007132145.1 Candidatus Izemoplasma sp. | reverse complement strand
TCAAGCGATGCCTTCCATCCAAGGAAGTCGTGACGCGCCTCCTCGAGTCCGTCTGCAGACGACCGGCGGCCCCGACGCCTTTGCCGAAGGGGCTGCGACCTTAGGCTTCACCGGACATCGCATCGAGCACATCGTATTGTGAACGAAAGCTCCGGATGCCAGATGATCAAGGCGTATGGATTTCGCACAATCCGTGGAGCTATGTTATACTATTCACGCGTAAAGGAGATGATTTTCGAGATACCCTTCCATGGAAACCACGTGTTGAACCCGTGAATCCCCATCCAAACCATACCGACTCGAAAAGGAGAATGCCACATGTCCTACGCAACGATTATCAAACGTCTTTTCACACTCGTCGTCTTCATGCTCTTCCTCGGCGTCATCGCCTCGTGCGGTCGCGATGAAACGCCCCCCGAAGATACACCTACGACCACCCCCGCCGAAACGACGCCGGTGGACACGACGGACGACACTACAGAAGAGGAAACTTTCGATTATCACGACCTTTCCGTCCGTGATTTCAAGGGGTACAACGGCATGGTCGCATCCGCCTCTTCCTACGCGAGCAAAGTCGGCGTCGACATCTTGAAAGCCGGCGGAAACGCTTTTGACGCCGCGATTGCCATCGCCTTCGTCTTGAGCGTTACCGAACCCAACGCCTCCGGACTCGGTGGCGGCGGCTACATGGTCGGCTATCTTGCGGATACCGGCGAGACCGTCGGTTACGACTACCGGGAGTTCGCACCGGGTGCGGCGACCATCGAACGCTACCAGGCCGACGGGCTTGAAGTCTCGGGCACCGGCATCGGCACTTTCGGCATCCCGATGTTCGTCGACGGCATGTTGACGGTCTACGAAGACCGGGCGACCTTGCCGCTCGAAGTGCTCATGGCGCCGGCGATCGAACTGGCACGGGACGGTTTCGAAGTGCCCCCTTCGCTTGCGGAAGCCATCGCTTCACAATGGTCGAAACTGTTGAATATGTCTTCCGATGTCGCCCGCGACATCTATAGCGTCGACGGCTTCGCGCCCCTTGGCATCGGCGACACGCTCGTCAACGAAGATTTGGCCGGCGTGTTGGAACACATTCTCGAACATGGACGTGAAGGGTTCTACAAAGGCGACGTCGCTCTGGCCATCGTCAATGCGGTCCAAGCCGCAGGCGGGCTGGCGACCATGGCCGATATGGATTACGCCATCGGCAACACGATCGTCAAAGAACCCATCGCCGGCACCTACAAGAACATGGACATCATTTCGATGTTCCCGACGAGTTCCGGCGGCACGACGCTCGTACAGTTCTTCAACATGATCGAAGCCTACAACGAAGCCTACGGCGACATCGGCGATTTGACACACAATTCCGTGGAATATCTCCATGTACTCGGCACGGCGATGCAAATCGCCTACGGCGACCGCCGCTGTTTCCTCGCCGACCCCGAGTTCCCTTATCCCGACAACCCCTTCCGTGACGAATTGCAAGGATTGACGGAAATTCCGATCGAAGGACTCATCGACAAAGAGTTCGCTAAAGACCGTTTCCTCGACATCTTCGATCCGACGAGCGCCATCTATGTCGAGTACGCGGACTATTGCGGATGGCCGCAAAACTACATGAACGATGGCGATGCGAACATGCCCGAAGAAACGCATGTTTCCGCCGATTTCGACGTCACCTTCGACGAATCGGGCAGCACGACGCACTTCACCGTCATCGACAGCGACGGAAACATGGTGTCCGCGACGCACACCATCAACTACTTCTTCGGCAACGGCATCGTCGTACCTGGCGTCGGCATCACCTTGAACAACACGATGACGCCTTTCAGCATGCTCGAACGGAGCACGCAGCGACTCGAACCCTACAAACGTCCACTCAGCAACATGTCGCCGACTCTGGTGTTGCTCGATGATCAACCTTACATGGCGATCGGCTCCCCCGGCAGCATGCGGATCACCTCGGCCATCGTACAAGTCTTCCTCAACATCGTCGAGTTCGACATGGACGTGCAATCGGCGATCGAGGCCCCACGGATCTTCCACTACATCGGTGGCGCCGCATCACCGTATCCACGCAATCCCTTTGAAATCGAAGGCGATATGGGCAGCGCCGTCATCGACGGCCTCGAAGCGTTCGGATACGACTTCATGACCGTCCATAGCGGGACGAGTCTCTACTTCGGCGGCGTACATGCCATCGTCATCAATCTTCTGACCGGAGAGATGCACGGCGGCGCCGACACCCGTCGGGACGGCAAAGCGCTCGGACACTGATTCTTCTCTTCCTAAAGCAACAACGCAACACCACATAAACCCCTAATGGAGATGATTGTATGAAAAAGTTCCTCTTGTCATTCTTGATGCTCACCCTTGTGTTCTTCGCCGCTGCCTGCGGTGAAGATGAAACGACGACTCCGGAAAAAACCACAACCCCGGATGCAACCACTCCCGAAGATGACCCGCTCGACCAAGAACTCGCCGGCGCGTTCGAAGACCTCGCGGTCGGTAAGGAAGCCTACATCACAACCATCGGACAAGGCGAAGAGTTGGACATCATCTGGGCTGTCATGGAATCCGTATTCGACGACGCCGAAGAACGAAACAATACGATAGTGAACGACGACTTGCTCGAACCGGCAACTGTCGAAGAAGGCGCCATCGTCTTCCTCGTCGTCGGGGCGAGTTCTAAGGGCATGGGCGATGCCGGTGTCGACCAATCGGCGGAAATCGCACGCGCCAATGCCTTCAGCGCACGCGCCGAAGCCGGTGAAATCACGCTTGTTCTCATTCATTCCGGCGGTATGACACGACGTGGCACATTGTCCGACCCGATGATCGAAGCCGCAGCTTCCGATGCGGCATTGATGCTCGTGCTCATCAGCGGAAACGAGGATGCGTTCTTCAATGACCTCTCGGATACGACCGATGTCCCTCTCTATCTCTACACCAACAACCCCGCGTTGATTCCCCCGCTGAAGCAGTTGTTCGGTAAGTAACGGTCACACCTTGAAAAAACTACGACGCTTGTTGGCGCTCACCTGTGTCCTCCTCATTTCGACAGCTTGT
>SLPE01000189.1 GCA_007132145.1 Candidatus Izemoplasma sp. | reverse complement strand
TAGCCACGGGTAAGCGGAGCGCCACCCGTGGCAAAAAGAATACAAGAATATGGTTTTGGCACATGAATTTGTTGCAACTTGAGCTAAGCCTATCGAAGTAAGCAAAACAAATTCTGTGACAAAACATAATATACAGATATGTAATGATTTATAAAATCTGTCATGGGTAGTTCCGTTGTAAACGGAACGAAGAGGAATCTGTTATTTGTACACGGATATTATTTTATTCAACGTTCTTTTTGCTTGACGAGTCCGCTCTAAAAAGGGGGCCTATTTTTTACAAACACATCACATTTTTTGTTTTTTAGAGGCGATAAAATTATTTTTTTCATAAGATACACCTCAATTACAAAAAATATTAGTATTAAATGATGTAATGTGCCAGAAAAAGACGGAAAATTCCTTTCAGGGCTAAGCAAGTATTTGTGTATCCTTGTAAGATTAACGGCTATTGATGTTAATGTCATATAAAAATGGTTTTGAATATGTCCTCTTACTCTGCTTTTCCCATTTTTCATACCTCGTTGTAGTTCTTTAACTGTGGCTTCAACATTAGCTCTTATATTTCTTCTTTCTTTTGGTATCTTTTCAATATTTTGCATTCGTTGATGAGCTAGTAATTTTGCCTCATAATAAACAACTTTTCTTTTGTGTTCATGCTTTGGGCCTCTTTTGTCTTTTGTTCTGCAAATATCTTTGTGAGGACAATTTTTGCAGATTTCATTATCAAAAATTATTTCCCCTTTGGTATTTCCTTTTTTCGTTTTACCTATAATTGCCTTAATTCGTTGACCCATAATACATTTTCCATATATAATACCATCTTCTTCTTTTTCTGTTCTTAATTCTGTTACAGATCTTCTCCCTCTTATCGCTTTTTGAATAATTGTTATTGAATTTTCGTGAGCTATTTTATCTACAGCTGGATTACCATATTGACCATCAACATAATACTCCTCAATATCTTTAGTTTTTTCTATCATTTTCGGGAGTCTTTCCTGCAATATTGCTGCGTCGTCTGTATTGTTCTTTACTACTGTTATGTCTGTAATTAAATTCAACTTGTTCTCAGGATGAGCTGTTTCTGAAAGATGTCCGCTGTAACCTTTGCTTCCTCCACCGTTTTTGTAACGATACGTTGCAGTAGTATCATCAGGGGATAGCAAAATTTCACTATGCAGCTTATCTGTACTTAATACTTCAATTTGATTATCAATAACAACAAAGTGCTCTTGATATACACGCCTGAATATTGAAAAAATATTAATATCTCTGTACTCAGATTCCAAAGCACTATATAAAGTGTGATAAATTGATGCCAACTGATTAATTTCTTTTGGCAAATCCTCTTTGCTAACGTTGAAAATATATTGTCCTGCCGTTTGTTTTGAATAATCAGATAATAAGCTATTGTATTTATTCTTATCTGCTTCATCCAAGTTCTTGTATAAACGCAAAAGAACTTCTATTAAAAGCTGCAATCTTGTATAGTCAAAAATATTCGAACCTATTAAAAAACTATCTCCTCGCTGTATATTGGTTTTAACTCCAAAGCTCTTAATCTGTTCGGCCGTTAAATTGTCAAAAACTAAAGTTAGTAAATCTGTTCCTGTTGCGAGATAATGCTCTATTACTCTGTTTTGAAAATTATAAATACTTGCTTCTGAGAAAACAGAACCTTCTATCTGATTTATTCCTAAAGCATGTCTTGTTAGAATATTAAAGTCAAGATTCTTAAACAATTCTTCATATGTCCAATTTTTAAGATGCTTTAAAATTAGAGCCCCCACTAGCTGATTTACAGGAACATTTGGGCGACTCTTTTTATTTGAGTACAAAACCTCAAAATCCTTTTCATTAATTTTGCAAAATACATTCATAAAAAAACTGTATTCCACAGACTTCTCAAATCTACTTCTTTGGCTATTTGAAAATGAATAACTAATATTAAAAAAACTTTGTTGCTTATAGGACTCATTCTTCTTAAACATATACTTGATTTTTTCTTCAAATATACACAAAATATTGGACTTAACAAATTGTTATTCATATATTTAACAATATTTTAACCTTTTTAGAGTGGACCCCTTGACCAAAAAGAACCAAAAAGTCAAGGCTCCGCCCTCATTTGCTATAAACCGCAGTTTTCATTACGAACGCAACCAAAGCCGTTTCGGCTGCAAATTTTTTCTGGTGTTTTATTTTTATATGTTGTGCAGCCTCACTCGTTAGTTGCTTCAAGGCAAGGTTTGATTTTGCAGGTGGGTAATGAAAACCTTGTTTATGGATGCAAATCAGGACGATGCCGGGGAAAGCGCTTCGCCGGCAGTTTTGTGTCATTCTAAATGAAGTGCAGCGGAATGAAGAATCTCTTCTTTCAGGGATGCTTCATCTGATTATCATCGGATTCAGCATGACAAATAACATGTAGAGATCTGTGGGCAGGCCGGACAAAACGGCGAGCCGGCGGTGGGGTGAATGTCACAGCGCATTTCAATACAGCAAGGGCGCAGCGGCTGAAGGCCGCTTGCGTTTGTGGTATTACCGACTGACTAACAGTCGGTAATTCTACACCCTCTTGCTTGTATTGTTTGTGCTGTGGCAGAGTGATAGGAAGCTTCGTTTTGTCGAGCCTTTTGGTTACTTTTGGGCGATTGCAAAAGTAACAGAAAAAATATTTATCTTTTTACAGATTGATGTGACAGACACAAAGTTAGGGGCATAAATATTTAGTACAAGTCCATAGTATGGTATATGATGATTTTTATAAGTGGTGCAGCCTCACTCGTTGGTTGCTTCGAGGCAAGGTTTGATTTTGCAGGGGGGTAATGAAAACCTTGTTTATGGACGCTAATCAGGACGATGTCGGGGGAAAGCGCTTCGCCGGCAGAAGAAAAGACTTTTAGCTGACTACAGTATGTAGAGATCTGCGGGCAGGCCGGACAAAACGGCGAGCCGGCGTGGGGGTGAATACCACAGCACATTACAATACAGCAAGGGCGCAGCGGCTGAAGGCCGCTTGCGTTTGTGGTATTACCGACTGACTAACAGTCGGTAATTCTACACCCTCTTGCTTGTATTGTTTGT
>SLPE01000041.1 GCA_007132145.1 Candidatus Izemoplasma sp. | reverse complement strand
GAGGAGAGTGCCTATGACATCCGGAACCTTGAACGGTCGACATCTCAAAGAAGCGATGAGACTCGCCGTCGAGAAACTCGCCGAAAAACGAACGCGATTGAACAAGATCAATGTCTTTCCCGTACCCGATGGCGACACCGGTAACAACATGCTTTCGACGTTCGAGTCCGCCTATCAGGCGCTAGAGGGACTCGACACGCCCGCACTCCATACGATGGCTCAAGCCGCCTACCGTGGCGCACGAAGCGGCTCTACAGGCAACTCCGGAGCCATTTTCGCTCAATACTTGCGCGGCTGGGCACAAGCGTTCGACACTGTGGAAACCGCCGATGCCTCCCATCTCAAAGAGGCGCTTTCACTCGGGGTCAAATACGCCTACGAAGCTGTGCAAAAGCCCAAGGAAGGTACGATCCTGACCGTGGCCCGGGAAGCTTCCGAAACTCACCGCAAAGGAAAAATTACCACGCTTGAAGCGACATTGTCCGCGACCTATCGACAGGCGCGGACATCCTTGAAGAACACGAAGAACGTGCTCCCGGAACTCAAGGACCAAGACGTCATCGATGCGGGTGGATGGGGATTGCTCATCTTCTTTTCCGCCGTCTTGGGTGCGCTCGGCATTCCTTTGGGCTACAAGGAGTACGATTTCACACCGACTGTCGAGCACTTTCAATCGAAGACCGATTTCGCTTTCGAGCAACCGTACGACATGGAATTCGTCGTCATCGGTGAAAAGTCGATCGAAGCGACGTTGCGTCAAGCGCTCGATGAACTCGGAACCGAACTGATCATCCAATCGAACGGGACGGACGCGCATGTCCACATTCACAGCGCCGACCCGATGCGGATCGTCGAAGTCGTCGCGGCGATCGGTCGCATTGACGATTGCATCATCCGCAACATGCACAGTCAACATCTCGCCTTGCACGGCAAAGATTCGAACCGACTTCCCTACGCCACCCTCGTGCTCGCCGAACACCCCGGCTTCATCGCCATGAGTGTTCTTGCGGGCGCGGAAACGGCGATGACGCGAAAGCATCATCGTCAAAAAAGACACATATTGCAAGAATATGCGTCTAGGGAGACGTTGACGATCACGACGGGCGAGCTCGACGTCGATACACTCGAAGACCCGGTCGTCATCGCATGCGAAGCGAGAATCCTCGCCGCCGTCGTGTCGACATACGCGATGGATAAACCAAGCGAGAAGGCCATCCATGAAGCCGCCGGACGGCCCCGGATCGTCGAAATCCGTCGCGCTGTCGAAAGCGGCCAACTTGGAGGGGAAGGTAAGGATCACGCGCCCCTAGAAACGGCCCTCAAGGACGCGATGTCCTCCTTGGAGCCCGATATCGGCGACGTGTTGACCATCTACTTCGGCCGTCCGGAAGACAGGGAGACGATTGAAAACATGGCGACGTCCTTTCAAGCCGCCCATCCCGGTCTCGAACAAGTCGATTGCTTCTTCAGCGGGCAAGAAGCCTGTGTCAAGGTCTGTCTCGAGTGATCATGCTTTGGCGTACATGTAACAGACGCCGATGATGCCGGGGCCGGCATGCGCGCCCATCGAGGTCGCGAAGGGAACGAGGTCCATTTCAACATCCGGGAACATCGCGCTGATTTCCTCACGGAACGGCGCGATGTCTTTTTCTGCGTTCGCATGCGTCAGCGCGACGCGGACTTTGTCCGCGCCGGCGGTGTCCTTCTTGAACTGTTCGAGAATCATCTTCACCGCCTGATGTCTTCCCCGGGCCCGCCCGAAGAACTCGGGTTTGCCCTGGTGGAGCTGAATGAGCGGTTTCACCCGGAAGAGATTGCCCGCAATCGCCGCGACCTTGCCGACCTTGCCGCTCTTCTCGATATATTTCAAGGTGTCGAACATGACGACGAGTTTGACGAAAGGTCGCAAGGCTTCGAGGGCGGTTTCGATGTCTTTCAAGGTCGCACCGGCCTTGGCCATCTCGGCGCCTTCGACGGCGAGCAGACTCGCGGAGGCACCGGCGGCTTGACTGTCGAAGACGACGATGCGCCCGGCATCCTTTTCGTCGAAAGACGCTTTCGCCTTGAGCGCGACTTGATACGTGTTGCTCAAATCCCCTGTCACCGTGATCAAGAAGACGTCTTCACCGCGGTCGAGGATGGTGCGGAACGCTTCGGTGAAGCGGTCAATCGACGGTGCCGATGTCGTCGGGAGCTCCTTCGATGCGGCGAGGCGATTGTAAAACGTCTCGGAGTCGATGTCGACTTGATCGCGCAACACCTCTTCTCCGAAATGGATGTTGATGGGGACCATTTCGATGCCCATTTCTTCTGCCCGTTCCTTGGAAGGATGGCAAATGCTGTCCGTGACGATTCTTACAGCCATGAGAAAACCTCCTATTCGCTTTTTTGACCATACACATCATAGTCCATGTCGAGATGTACGCGCACGCGTTTCCGCGTCTATCAGTCCGAAACGGATCAAAGTCGAAGCGATGCCGTCGAACTCGGGCGCGGCGCAGACATGGTCCGCAGCCGCCTTCGCTTCTTCATCGGCACGCTCGACGGCGATGCCTACATCGGCGGCAGCGAGCATCCCGGCGTCGTTCGCGCTGTCGCCGAACGCATAGACGTCGAGGTCGCTGCCGAGTCTTTCGACAACGAACTTCATGGCGGCGGCTTTGTCGTGCTTCCCCGCTTGCACTTCGAGGATGCCGCGGCGATGAACGACGATGAGCCCTTTTTCAAACGTGTTTGCATACGTTTTGAGTCTACGCGGATCGCGGTCGTAAAGGGTCAATTTATTGACGGGAAAGGCAAGCGGCCACCACGCCTTGACGTCGATCCCCTGGTGACGCATGAAAGCGACGAAATCGGCCGAGACCGCTTCCGGGTCTTCCGGGTCGGCGACATAGACACCATCAGGGCCTTCCAGCCATGCGAGAAGCCCGTCGGCGGCGAGTTGACTCAAATACGGTTCGAGTGATGATCCGGGAATCAACATCTCACGCCAAACGTCGTCTCCGACATGGATCGATGCGCCGTTGGCGGCCACGATGCCGTCGAAACCGATGTCCAAGACATCTTTGCGGATGGCGCCCTTGGCCATCCCCGTGTTCAAGAACGCCGTGTGACCGTGTTTTCGGAGT
>SLPE01000104.1 GCA_007132145.1 Candidatus Izemoplasma sp. | reverse complement strand
TTCCCCGGTAAGACGCGTATTGTATCGTTTCCATTTTTCCGTGAGTTCCCGTTGCACCAAGTGAGCGAGCGCCTGATACTTGTGTCGGATAGACGCGTTTTCATAAGGGATGGCATAGCGTCTTTCCGTTTCTTCTTTCATCGCTTTTCTAAATGTCGTTTCATCTTTGAAGGGGTTCATCCGTATCATCCTTGTCATAACATCATATCGTAGATTTCCAACATCTTCGATGCTTGTCTGTCGAGACTGAAGTCTTCTTCCATGGCACGGCGTTGAAGAGCGCGCCACTGCGTTTTGTCCCGCTTGAACAACTTGTACGCGCCTTCGAGGGTGTATCTCAAGGGATCGACCGCGTAGGCGTGGAAACTGAAACCCGTGCCGTGATGGGTCACGTCGTCGTAGTGGGTGACCGTATCGGCGAGCCCTCCGGTGTGATGGACGAGGGGCGGGGTGCCGTATTTCATCGCGATCATCTGGCTCAACCCGCAAGGCTCGACGCGGGAAGGCATCAAGAAGAGGTCGGCGCCCGCGTAGATGAGATGGGGTTCGGCCGCTTCAAAACCGATATTGAGGGCGACGCGCTTCGGGTGTCGTCCCTGTAAGCGTCGCAGACGTTCGATGATCGACGCATCGCCGTCGCCGAGCAGGACGAATTGGATGTCCTCATGCTCGTCCATGAGACGTTCGAGCGCGGGAATGGCGATGTCGAAACCCTTTTGTTCGATGATGCGTCCGACCGAACCGATGAGGAAGGCGTCCGGCTCCGTTGCGAGCGTCATCGTTCTTTGCAGATGGCGTTTGTTTTCGTCTTTGAGGTTCAAGGTCTCTGCCGTGTAGGGGGTGGGAATCAAGGCGTCGCGTGCCGGTCCGACGGCTTCGGAGAGACCGTTGAGGACGCCATAGAACTCGCGTTCTCGACGGATGAGCGGTTCCGTCAGATTCTTGCCGATATCGGGATGTCTCAGTTCGTCGCGATAGGTCGGCGATACGGTCGTCAGGCGGTCGGCGTGTTGAACGCCGAGTTCGAGCATGTTGAACGTCTCACCGTTTCGCACGGCGACGCCGCAAGACTCGGCGACGGAGACCGGACACTCGCCCTGATAATCGACGTTGTGCAAGGTCAACACCGTCTTCGAGGCGTTTTCTTCTTGACCGAGCAAGGCCGCGAGCATTGCCGTATGCCAATCGTGTAGGTGAACGATGTCGAACGGCGGCATCGTCTTTAAAATCTGTGCGAGGGCGACATTGAAGAAGGCGAAACGGTCGCAGTCGTCATCATAGCCATAGAGTCGTTCCCTTCCGAAGTACAAGAAGGCGTCGATGAAATAGACGTCGACTTCGTGATGGCGGATATGACGCAACACCGTTTTGTGCGGAATGCCGCCGTATTCGACGACATGTTCGGAAACGACGCGCATATCGGTGAACTTCTCGGCGACCCGTTGATAGCACGGCATCACGACGGCGACTTCATGGCGTTCGCGCACGCTGTGGCGGGCGAGTCCTTCGATGACATCGGCGAGACCGCCCGTCTTGGCGAAAGGATGGCATTCGCTGCCGACGTGAACGATCCGTCTGGACGTCATCATTCGCAATGTCTGGGCTTTTTGGGTCAAATAGGGCGCCTGCTCGCTTCCGTGCAAGCGTGCGCCGGCACGGACGAGCGTCTGCTTGTCCAAAATCGCATGACGGACATCGGCTCCACGTTCGATGACCACGTCGTTCATGACGACGGCGTACGCCAGGCGCGCCCCTTTCTCGACGACGACGTTTCGACCGATGACGCTGTTGGAGACGCTGCCTTCAATCCGACTGCCGGCGGCGATCAAACTGTCTTCTACCTCGGCTTCTTCACCGTAGCGGACCGGGAAGGACGCCTTCTCTTTCGAGAGGACGGGGCTCGATGCGCGAAAGACTTGTTCGAGCACCTTCTCGTCGAGCAAGTCGAGATTCGCCGCATAATAGGATTGGACGTCGTCGATTTTGCGAATGTAGCCTCGATGACGGATGACATGTCTCTTGATAGCCGGTGCGTCGGCGACGATGTCTTCTATGGTCCGGTAGGGCAAGGTGTCGTATCGTTCGATGCTGTCGAGCAACCTGTCCCGCTCGAGCACGAAAACGCCGAGCCGCTCATCGGCGATGACTTCACTGATGTCGGCGCCGGATGCGAGGTGTTCGTCCAAGAAGATATTGTAGTCGGTGTTCCACACGAGATGTGCCGGCATGATGATCACATGGCTCTGCGCACTGCGACGAAAGTACTCGATGTGTTCATGCATCCGTTGCAAAGTCACGCCGTCGGGATGGATGCGACTCGCGTGCTTGGGCGGCAAGATGAAGAGACCGTCGCGGCGGCGGTCGAGATGCCAACGTTTCCCGCTGCCGACGTGGTCTTGTAGAGAACGATAGTTCCCTTCGGGAAACACCGCGACATTGACGATGCCGGAGTGTCGACAATTCGACAAGGCGAAATCGATGAGTCTAGACTTGCCCGCGAACGGCAAGGCGCCGGGCATGCGGTGCATCGTCAGTTTGTCGAGACGACCCTTTTCCGTCGCATCGATCAAGGCGAACAGCTCAGCCATTTCCTCCACCTCCCCGTTGCGCAAGCAAGGTCTCATCGACGATGGTCACATCGTCGAAGACGAACTGCGCTCCTGCGGGCACATGGAGCCCTTCCAAGACAATCGCCTTGTCCAAGCGGACGTCTTTTCCGATGCGCGCATGCGGGAAGACGACGGTGTTCGCCACCTTCGCCCCTTCTTCGATGACCGTTCCGCTCGAGACGACGCTATGACGCACATCGCCATCGATGCGGACGCCGTCGGCGATGAGACTGTGCGATACTTTCCCGCGCTTGTGAAGGAGGGGAGGCATCGATTCGCTTCGGGTGAACAAGCGGACCGTCTTCTTCCCTTCGTCGGGAAGATTCGCGAGATCGATGAAATCCATGTTCGCGGCGTGAAGGCTTTCCGGTGTTCCGACGTCGCGGAAGTACCCTTCGAAGACGAAACTGTGGACATGATAGCCGCGTTTCAAGGCGGCGGGAATGACATGCCGTCCGAAATCGGGTCCGGGGGACAACCGCCCGGCGAGCAAAGTCTTGAGAACGTCCGTCTTGAAGAC
>SLPE01000136.1 GCA_007132145.1 Candidatus Izemoplasma sp. | reverse complement strand
TTGCGCAGTTCGATGATCCGCTTGTAATGATGATACACGGAGTCCTTGTCTTTGCGTTGCCTCTCGACGTTGATCTCCGCATGGTTCTCTTGGACGCCGATCCAAGGCTCGACCGATGAGAACCCCGCATGAGCGTCCGCGCTCCATTGCATCGGCGTCCGCGCGTTGTCGCGACTCATCTTCATGATCTTCTTCATCATGCGTCGGTGGGTGAGCTTGAGCTTTTGTCGTCCGAGTCGATAGACGTTTTTCGTTTCGATGTCGCGGTATTGTGAAAGCTCCGTGAATCCCGCGTTGGTCATCGCGATTTCCTGCCCTTGATAGATGTAGGGCGTCCCTCTTTGAAAATAGAGCACGGTCGAAAGCATTTTCGCACTGCGGACGCGATACCGACGATCATCCCCGAAGCGACTGACGCTTCGCGGTTGATCGTGGTTTTCGAAATAGAGCGCGTTCCATCCCTTTTCAGCCATCGTCTCCTGCCAGCGATTCAACACCTTTTTCAACTTCTTCGGTCGAAAGGGAAGGAGGAACCACTTCAGGAAGTTGTCGACGAACATGTGCTCGAAGTGAAACACCATGTCGAGTTCGCCACGGTCGTGCCCGACGTAATCGAGCGCTTCTTGCGGCGTCACGAAGGTGGTCTCTCCGACCGTCATCACGCCGTGGGGGGAAAAGACGTTGCGATGGAGACGTCGCAAGTACTCATGGACGCGTGGACCGTTCAAATAGTGTTCACGGCCACGCAAACCGATACGTCTTCTGCCGTCGGGCAATCCCGACCTTTTCGATATCAAGTTGATGACGTCCAGACGGAAACCGTCGACACCGAGGTCGATCCAAAAACGGATGATCTTTTCGATTTCGGCGATGACCGTGTCGTTTTCCCAGTTCAGATCCGGCTGTTTCCTGCCGAAGAGATGCAAGTAGTATTCACCGCGCCCTTCATCGTACGTCCAGGCAGGTCCGGTGAAGAACGATGTCCAGTTGTTCGGCGGTGCGCCGTTTTTCTTGCCCTTGCGCCAGATGTAGTAGTCGCGCTTGGGATTGTCCTTGCCTTGACGGCTCTCTTGAAACCATGGGTGTTCATCCGAGGTGTGGTTGAGGACCAAGTCCATGATCAAACGGATGCCGGCTGCGTGCAAGGCGTCGATCAACGCTTTCAGATCGGAAAGCGTTCCGTAGTCGGGGTGGATGTCGCAATGATTGGAGATGTCGTAACCGTTGTCGTCCATCGGCGAAGCGTAGACCGGACTGAGCCATACGGCGTCGACGCCGAGGTCGACGAGATAAGGAATCTTCTCGATGATGCCGGCGATATCGCCGATGCCGTCGCCGGAGGCATCCTTGAAACTTCGCGGATAGATCTGATAGACGATTGAACGCTTCTTCCAGTCTTCCTTCATGCCCTCACTCCTAGATATAGAATGACGAAGGGGGGGGACGACGCTCAGAGGCACCGTGCGAACTCCACCCTGACTTCGTCACGTTCGACATCTTCATTCGAATAGGCGGTCAAGTCCGTCCCCATCAAAGAAAAACCGCATGTGCGGTAAAAACGGATCGCGGCGACATTCGACGTCTGCGTCTCGAGAATGAGCGCGCGCGCACGCAACGCCTTCGCGCGTTGTACCGCATGCTCGATCAGTCGTCGACCGATGCCGCGCCTCCGGAAAGCGTCGAAGACGATGCATTCGGTAATCCGGACGCGGTTGTTATAAGGTTCATGGTTGATTTCGATGACCCCCGCCAAAACGCCTTCGACGTCGTAACCGTACGCTTCCGCATGTTGAAAATATTCGGGATAGAGCTTCGCCTCGAAAGCTTTTTTAACGGGTTTTTCGAGTGTCTTCAAGGTGAAACGGAATGTCGTTTCATGTTCACACTGGTCACGGACGACTTCGTATACGACGTCGGTCTCGTAGGCAAACGCCAGGGGATGGTCCTTGAACCGCGATTTCGGCAACGGTTTGATCATGTGGGCGTCTTCTCTTGTGACGGCTTTCGGGATGGTGAGTCGATGTCGTACTCAAGAACGGTTTCATCACCGATTTTGTCGCCGTTCTCCTTGAAGCCGTAGCGGACATAGAAGGGATAGGGGCCGTCTTCGACCATGCCGCAACTCGTAAGCACTCGCTTGAAACCATGCGCTTTCGCAAGCTTCGCGACATGGTCCAAGACTAGCCGACCGTAGCCCTTGCGTTGATAGTCGGGAACGATCATGAAACGCCAAAGGAAAAAGGCGTCGTCGCCTTCTGCAGTGCTTTTCTCATCGGGGATGAACACCATGAAGAAACCGATCGGCGTGTCTCCCAAATAGATGGCCCGGGCGTAGGCGTTGTCGGGATGGACCGACGCTTCGGCGATGCTGTAGGCGTTGCTCGCTACGCAACGTTTCTGATTGTCCGTCAATGCATCGGACAGTTTGACGACCGCTTCGAAATTGCCTTTGTCGATCGGTTTGTAGACAAGGTTCATCTTTCGGGTTTCTCGACTTTCCAGGGATTTTTCCGTGCGGCGAACGCTCCTAAGCGATGCCGTAGACGTTGTCCCGTAAGGATGAAATGATTATAGCGTCGTACCCAACTTGTCTGCGGCGATGATCGCCGCATAGACATCTTCGGCGCACACGTCGAAAGGCATGTTGTGAATGGTTTCCGTTTCCGCTGTCGCGGCGCGCGCGACATCCATCAGTTGTTCACGGGTCGCGGTATCGGCATTGAGTTCTTTCAACGTCGTCGGCAATCCGACACGCTTGCAAAAGGCGACGACTTCCTCGATTTCCTCGATGGGTGCGTTTTCGAGGAGCAGTTGCACGAGGACGCCGAACGCCACCTTTTCACCGTGATACAACGAACGACATTGTTTCAGCACGGTGAAGCCGTTGTGAATGGCGTGTGCGGCGGCCAACCCGCCGCTTTCGAAGCCGATGCCGCTCAAATAGGTGTTGGCCTCGACGATGTTCTCAAGCGCCTTCGACGGCACTTTGCTTTCGGTGGCGGCGATGGCCTTGACACCGTCGGCAAGCAAGGTCTCATAGCACAATTCGGCAAGAGCGAACGCCGTCTCGGTCGGGCGCTCACCACTCATCGTCAAGGCGTTCGAACGTCGGACAGCCCGTGCTTCAAAATATGTCGCGAGCGCGTCTCCCATGCCGGAAACGAGC
>SLPE01000130.1 GCA_007132145.1 Candidatus Izemoplasma sp. | reverse complement strand
CGAGACGCCGACGTTGCTTGCAGGAGCCGGCATTTTGGGTTTGGCGATCAGTTTCGGCGCGCAAAGTCTGATCGAAGACATCTTGAGCGGGATATTCATCATCAGCGAAAAACAATTCGCGATCGGCGATGTCATAGAAATCGACGGGTTCCGTGGAACCGTCGTCGAGATGAGCATCCGGACGACGAAGTTCGAAAGCATCACCGGCGACATCAAAATCATGAACAACTCCGATATTCGTGGTGCGATCAACACGTCGAGCAAACTTTCACCCGCGATTTGCGACATCTCGGTCAATTATGGTGACGACATCCTCAAAATCGAAAAGGTCATCCACAAAAATCTCGAAAAAATCGGAGACGCGATTCCTGCGATTGTCGAAGGTCCGCATTATCGTGGCGTCCAAAGCCTGTCGGATTGTGCGGTCGTTCTCAGAATCGTCGGTTTCGTACATGAATCCACGCGGTTTCAGACGACGCGCGATCTCAATCGCGAAATGAAGCTTCTTTTCGACAAGCACGGCATCGGCATCCCCTTTCCACAACTCGTCTTGCATCAGGCGAAACCGTCACGCAAACCGGTATCGGGCAAAAGAACACCCTCCGGAAAGTCTTCTTCCGCATCCAAAACGAAGACAAGTGGAAGGAAAGCGACGACATAGACGAAATGACGGGTGTAAAGACTTCAGTCCACTTCATAAAAAAAAGGCGCTGAATTCAGCGCCTTTCAAGGTTCATTTCATCGCTTGGTGGATGAACCAGAGTTCTTTGTCGTAGCCGGCCACATGGTCTTCCATCATGGCGACGGTTCCGAAATCGTCCATTTCATCCGCTTGGGTGCGAATGGTGATCGCCAGTTGTTTGAGATGGCCGAGTTCTGCTTCGAGGATTTTGAAGACTTCGGGGATTTGATAGTCGCGATCTTCGATTTCTTCGACTTTGGTGACGTCGAGATAGCTTTTCATCGACGCGAGTGGGAAGATGTCGAGCATTTTAAGACGCTCGGCGACTTCATCATATTTCTCGAAGAGGTCGTCGTAAAGTTTTTCGACGTAGACGTGCACGGGCTCGAAACGTTCGCCGACGACGTTCCAATGCAAGTTGTGGAATTTCACGTTGAGAACCGCGAGGTCGGCAACGTATTGGTTCATCAGTTTCTCGAATTTTTCCATGAATGTGATTCCTCCTTTTATTTTTCATGAATAGTATAGCATTTCTACCGTTGAAAGACAAACTTTTTGCTTATGATCGTTTAGACGCTTTCGCTTCGCGGATGCTCTTTTTGAGTTGTTGTTCGGCGCGTAGGAAGTCGACTGTTCGGCGGCGGTTTTCCTCGAGTCTTTCTTGCCGGACCGCATCGAGATGTTGTGTCGCTTCGTCTTTACTCATACCGGTCTCCGCTTCTTGAGCGATGATGTTGACACGATTGTCCTGTTGTTCGAGGACGCCGTTGATGACGACGCAGAACACGGCTTTTCCGTCTTGTTCGATCTTGACGTATCCGGCATCGATCGTGGAGACGATCGGCGCATGATTGTCGAGCATCCCGAAATCGCCGTAAGTCTTCGTGCTGACGACGATGTGTTCGGCGTCATCGTCATAGACGACGCCGTCGGGCGTAATGATCGTGAGTTTCACCGACAGACCTCCTCAATCCAGTTTTTCGGCTTTTTCGACGGCATCGTCGATGCTTCCGACAAGGCGGAATGCATCCTCGGGAAGATCGTCGTATTTGCCTTCGAGAAGCCCTTTGAAACCGCGAATGGTCTCTTTGACGGGTACGTATGACCCCGGTTGTCCCGTGAACTGTTCGGCGACATGGAAGTTTTGCGAAAGGAACAAGCGGATGCGCCGGGCGCGATGGACGACGAGCTTGTCCTCTTCCGAAAGTTCGTCCATCCCCAAAATGGCGATGATGTCAAGGAGTTCGTTGTAGCGTTGGATCGTCCGTTGAACTTCGCGAGCGATGTCGTAGTGTTCGTCACCGACGGTTTCCGGCGCGAGAGCGCGTGATGTCGAAGCGAGCGGGTCGACGGCGGGATAGATGCCTTCTTCACTGATCTTGCGTGAAAGGTTCGTCGTCGCGTCGAGATGGGTGAACGTCGTCGCCGGTGCGGGGTCGGT
The DNA here is from genome assembly GCA_007132145.1 of Candidatus Izemoplasma sp. Taxonomy (GTDB): domain Bacteria; phylum Bacillota_I; class Bacilli_A; order Izemoplasmatales; family Izemoplasmataceae; genus SLPE01. The sequence goes on along the minus strand of SLPE01000130.1, from coordinate 1,053 downwards.
GTAGTCGTCGGCGGGTACGAAGACGGCTTGTATCGATGTGATCGATCCTTCTTTCGTCGAGGTGATGCGTTCTTGCAGTTTCCCCATTTCGGTCGCGAGCGTCGGCTGATAGCCGACAGCGGAAGGCATCCTGCCGAGCAAGGCGGACACTTCGCTTCCCGCTTGCGTGAAGCGGAAGATGTTGTCCATGAAGAAGAGGACGTCTTGTTTTTCGACATCGCGGAAGTGTTCGGCCATCGTCAATCCGCTCAGGCCGACGCGCATGCGCGCACCGGGCGGTTCGTTCATCTGGCCGAAAACCATCGCCGTTTTCTTGATGACGCCTGATTCGGTCATTTCATGATAGAGGTCGTTGCCTTCACGGGTCCGTTCGCCGACACCGGCGAAGACGCTGATGCCCCCGTGTTCTTGGGCGATGTTGTGGATGAGTTCCTGGATGAGGACGGTCTTGCCGACGCCGGCACCGCCGAAGAGGCCGATTTTTCCGCCTTTGATGTAGGGGGCGAGAAGGTCGACGACTTTGATGCCTGTTTCGAGGATTTCGACTTCACTGCTGATTTCATCGAGTTTCGGCGCCACGCGGTGAATCGGCATACGCCGCTCCTTTTCATCGACGGGGCCTTTGCCGTCGATGTCTTCACCGAGGACGTTGAACAGTCTGCCGAGGGTTTTTTCTCCGACGGGGACTCGGATCGGCGACGCGGTATCGAGTACGTGCATGCCCCGTTTCAAGCCGTCGGTGGAATCCATCGCGATCGTACGGACGATGCCGTCTCCTAGATGGAGCGACACTTCGAGTGTGAGCGTGATGTCGACCGCCCGGGTTTCATCGTCGGTATTGTCGATGGTGAGCGCGTGGTTGATTTCCGGAAGCGTGTCTTCGAACTTGACGTCGACGACCGGTCCCATGACTTGGATGACGGTTCCTTTGTTCATCGAAGTCCTCCTTATTTGACGGCTTCGGCGCCGCCGATGATGTCGGTGAGTTCAATGGTGATCGCGTCTTGTCGGGCGCGGTTGTAGATGAGTTGCAAGTCCTTGATGACTTCGATG
>SLPE01000098.1 GCA_007132145.1 Candidatus Izemoplasma sp. | reverse complement strand
CGGACCGTGCCTTCGCCGATGAAGAGCCGTCTGGCGATTTCCTTGTTCGAGTAACCGTTGGCGATCAAAGCCATGCAACTGTTTTCCCGCTCGGTCAACCGTTCGTCGGGAGCTGTGGCGGTGAACGCTTCGAGTGCGGCTTCGCTGATGAGCGCCTGGCCGTTGAACACGGCTTTGAGCGTCTCGAGTTGTTTTTCGATGTCGTCGGTCTTGAGAAGATAGCCGCTCGCGCCCGCAAGAAGCGCTTGATGAACATGACGGAAGTCGTGAAACGTCGTGAGCATGACGACTTTGACGCCAGGATGCGCTTTTTTGATTCGTGCGCATGCCTCGATGCCGTCCATTTTCGGCATGCGGATGTCCATGAGCACGATGTCGGGGGGTTCGGATGTGACGAAATCGACGGCTTGTGCGCCGTTTTCGCATGTTCCGACGATGTCGATGTCCGGATCCTTCGACAAGATGATGCATAAACTTTCGGTGACGAGGGCGTCGTCGTCGACGAGCAAGATTTTCATCGTTGACCTCCCGATAGGTGATGGGGCAAGACGCAGACGAGCGTGAATCGATAACCTTTGTCGATGCTCAAGGACCCGCCCATCGCCTCGATACGACGGCGCATGTATTGAAGACCCGTGCCGCTGCGCTCGGAACGGGATGATACGCCGTCGTTGCGTACGATGAGACGTACGATGACGTCGTCGACGTTCAGTTGTACGTCGACGCGTGTCGCTTTCGCATGTTTGAAGATGTTGGTGAACGCTTCTTTCAAGACCGATTCAAGCGTATGCCACTGTAAGATCGAGACGGTGTTCAAGGGGCCGTTTTCCGTGTATTCGAGCGGGCAGGCATCGAACGATTCGATCAACGACCTCAACCGTTCAAGTCCGTGCGATTCTTCAGGCGAAGCGTCGGATACGGTCTTCTTCAACTTTTCCACCGAAGAGGTAAGACGACTCTCGAGCGCCGAAAACGACGGATGGCTCAAAGCCTCTTCGCGTTCGGTCTTGTAAGCGCGCAGCGCAAGTAGCGCGCCACTGAGTTCGTGACCGAGATCGTCGTGCAACGCTTCGGCGATGCGGTCGCGCTCGGCGAGTACGCTCAAACGGGACAGTTCGTCTTGGGTTTCGACCAAGCGGTGACGTTCGCGTTCGAGGTCGTAGCGTTTCTCCCGCAACGTGTCCATGTCCTTAAGCAACGCCGTCGTCTCACGTTCCCAGATGTTCAACAACGCCCCGGACACGGCAGATAGCGTCATCAACGCCAAGACGTCGAGCGCCGCCGCATCGCCGAGAAGCCAGACGGGGACGAACAGGAACAAGGCCCACCATGTCCCTTTGTACAGCCACAGCACAAGACTCATCAACGCAAGCAGAAAAGCCGTTTCGACGAATAGCGAAAGCGTTCCGTACACGGCATAGTCGACAAACAACCAGCGATTGTCGAGTCGGAAACGCATGCGGACGACGAGGAGTGCGGCGGCGGTGATCCAAAGAAAAAAGACCGCAGGTTCCTGCGGTCGGATCAGCCAGAGCGCGAAGACGTGGACGATCGTCAACACGCCGTAGAGCACCGTCCGGGGTCGAATCCAACTCGGGTGAGCCATCACTCGAATCTCCTTCTCGATCCTATCGCCAAGAATATTATAGCAAACCCGCAAAGAATCGACAAGCACAGGAAGACGAGAAGGTGTTCTTTATCGGTCGCGAGTTCGAGCCCGTAGGCGAACCAGTACGTCGGCAGGACGACGGCGACGCTACGCAGACGGTCCGGCAAGTACATGAGCGGAAAACTCATGCCGCCCATGACGGCCATCAGATTCGCGGCGACGCTGTATACCGCAATCGACGTGGCGTAGGTCTTGAACAACGAATGCCAAAACAACGAAAGGGACACCGCCATGACCGCAAAGGACAACAACAACGGATAGCCCCAGAGGAAGAACGAGAGCGGACCGTCGAGGAGCACCCATGTCAAGGCCCAGAAAGCACTCACTTGCACCGCCAGGAGACTCATGTAGGCGAGCAGGTGCCCGAGCAAGTAATCACGGTGTCTGATCGGTGCGGCGGCGATGCGCACGATCGTGCGCATCTGCCGGTCTTCGATCGTCTGTTTGGCTAGCAGGAAGGCGACGAACAGGAGCAGGAGTCCGAACAGTCCGTACGTGAGCACGGGCGCTTCCATGCCTTGAGGTTGCGGCAAGACGACGAAGACGACGGGCAACGCAAACATCAAGAGGATGGTGATGCGTTGCGACAACGAACGCTTCAGCGCAAGCGCGAAAACGGTCTTCATGTGGCCACCCGCCGGCTCAGACGATAGGCGATCGCGGCGACGAAGAGAATCGCGGCGCTGAGCAATCCTACGCCGATGAGCGCTTGTGCGAGCGATGATTCCATGACGCCGTACAAGGCTCGGTGTGTCCAGGCGAGCGGCGAAGAATACTTCGCGAGGAATTCGGTGATCGCCGTTTGCGGCAAGGGGAAGAACAAGCCGGCGGCAAACATCGATAGGATGATATAGGCAATCATCAACGCTTGCGCCTTGGCCGTCTTCTTCATGCACAGAATCAGGACGGCGGCGAAGAGTTGTATGAAGACGACGCTCATCAAGAGCACCCCGAGCACGAGCGGCCATTGCGCAATGCGCACTTCGAAGGCGAGGACGATGAAGACGACCAACACCAGCGTCTGCAAAAAGCTCGTGACGATGCTGAAGGAAAGATTGGCAAGGACGAAGCGCATCGGATTGACCGGCGATGCGCGCAGGCGGTCCTTGAAAGCGCTGAAAAAGTCGTGTTCGATGCCTTCGAACGTATAAGCGGCGCCGAAACCGTGGAACATGAGGATGTAGGCGAGTCCGATGAAGAGTGCGGCTTCTTCGACCGAGTCGGGGGCAGCTTCACGGTTGATGACGACCATCAAGGTGATCAAGACGATCGGAAGACCGAGCAAGATGATATGTCCGAGATAATCTTTCAAGACACGTAGTCCGTAAAATCTGAGCATCTCAATCCACCCCTCCGTCGCGAAGTCTCTTCCCTGTCAACATCAAGAAGACGTCTTCGAGGTTCGCTTGTTGGTTCGTGACACCGACGACCGTCTGTGACGCAACGGTTGCGAGCAGTTTGTCGAGGATGTTCACGTTCGCTTCGAGAATGACTTGATAGGTATGGTCCTCAAGCGTCG
>SLPE01000152.1 GCA_007132145.1 Candidatus Izemoplasma sp. | reverse complement strand
GTGACAGCCTTTTTCAATGACGACTCTGGCATACCGCAACGCTTGCACCGGTGTAGACATCCATCAAGGGCTGTTGACTTTTGCCGTTTTCGTCTATAATAAAGAGTATCGAGCACACGAGGATGAATGCCATGCAAAAACTTTTGAGCATCTGCCTGACCCTGCTCTTCACCGCCCTCTTCTTCGGCATCTGCGGATGCGAAGAAGGTTTGCGACGGAGTGTCTCATACGACGTGACATTCGTCGATGCTGAAGGAACGCCGATCGCGCAAGTCTCCGTCTTGCGGGGTGAAAGCGTCGACCCCCCGGAAGCCCCGGAGAAGCCCGGTCATCGTTTCATCGGTTGGAGTGAGCCGCTTGATGCCGTCCAACGGGACATGACCGTCGAAGCGCGCTATGAAAGGCTCGTTCACACCGTCGTCTTCAAGGATGACCAAGGCGACCGCATCGATGAGGCGAGCGTCGAACACGGCGGAGCGGTCGAAGCGCCACAGGCGCCCTCGCGCGAAGGCTACCGCTTCACAGGATGGAGCGAAGCGACCGACGTCGTCGAAGCCGATATGGTCGTCCATGCGACTTATGAAAGGCTCAAGCATACCGTCGTCTTCGTCGACGGAGACGACCATGTCCTCAGCGAACAACTCGTAAAGCACGGAGAAGCCGCACAAGCACCGCAGCCGCCGGAGATCGAAGGGCATGTGTTTTCCGGATGGAGCAAGGCCTTTGACGACGTGAAGGAGGACTTGCACATCGTCGCACACTACGACCCCCTCATCGTCCAAATCGACTTCGAAACGTACGGCGGCGCGTCCGTCACACCGATCATCGCCCCTTACGGTACGCCCTTGCAAGCACCAGAGCCCCCCGTGTTCGAAGACCACGTCTTTTCCGGATGGTATCTCGAAGACACCTTCACGACGCCCTATACCTTCACGACGATGGGCGCTCAAGACCTCACCTTGCATGCGAAATGGCTCCATCGTCCGTCGTTGTTCGTCCGCGCCGAAGGCGACGAACTCTATCTCGGTGAGGAGCCGTTTCGCTTCGTTTCCTTCAACATCCCCAATCTTCACATCCTCGAAGATCCCCATTGGCATCGCGTCGACCCTTGGGAACAAGAGGACGCGCTCGAATCGATCAGCCGCATGGGCGGACGCGTCGCGAGAATCTACACCTTCTCGATCGTCGGCGGCATCCGTCCGGGCGAAGGCGGCGACGAACTCGCCCACATCATGGGACCGGGCGTCTACCATGAAGAACTGTTCCGCGACCTCGACCGGGCGTTGAAACTCGCCGGAAAGCACGACATCCGTCTCATCATCCCCTTCATCGACGAATGGGAATGGTTCGGCGGCATCAAGGAATTCGCCGCCTTGTACGGCAAGCCGAAAGCCGCGTTCTTCACCGACCCCGAAATCAAGGACGCGTTCAAGGATTTCATCGCCTACGTCTTGACTAGGGAAAACACCTACACCGGCGTACAATACAAGAACGAACCGGCGATTCTCGCCTGGGAACTCGGCAACGAACTGCGCAGCGCCCCCGACGCCTGGATCGCAGAGATGGCCGCATTCGTCAAGAGCATCGATGCCAACCATCTGCTCTTGAGCGGACGTGACAAAGTCACCGCACACGACCTCGAAAACGACGACATCGACATCATCAACGTCCACTACTACCGAAACAACACGACCGGGACGTTCGCCGAAAACGCCGCGGCCGACAGAGCCGCGACGGCCGGTTTGAAACCGCTCATCATCGGTGAATACGGTCTCGTCGCCTTCGACGAGATCGCGGATTTGCTCGAAGAAGCCCACACCAACGGAACGAGCGGGTCCTTGATCTGGAGTCTGCGCTTCCGCAACGTCGACGGCGGTTTCTACTACCACGACGATTTCGGCGAGCTCGACACCCGCTCCTACCATTATCCCGGATTCCCCCAAAACGACGACTACAACGAACGCGCCGTCGTCGACTTGCTCATCCATTACGCCTTTTTGGCACAAGGCCTCCAACGGCCCCACCCCGAAGCCCCACAAGCACCTTGGCTCTTCGACGTCGCTTCAGGCAACGCCTTGACTTGGCGAGGAGCGACCGGGTCCTACGCCTTCGTCGTCGAACGTAGTGAAGACGGCGGCGAAACGTGGACCGTCCTCGCCGAAGCGGTGTATGACGCCTACGAACAGGGACCGTTCTTCATCGACGAAAGCGGCGAGGAAGGGCAAACGTATCTTTACCGGGTCAAAGCGTTCAACGACGGCGGGACCTCTTCGTCTTCGAACGTCGTCGAACATGTCTACGAATCCCCGCCTTCCATCGACAACCTCGCACTGTTCAGACCGATCACCGCAAGTAGCGAAGAAGACGACGGGGGAACGATTCATGTCGCCGAAAACGCCAACGACGGCGATTTCGGCACGCGCTGGTCATCGGATTACGCCGACGGGCAATGGATCGAAATCGATTTGGAGGCACCCCATGTGATCGGCCGCGTCGTCTTGCATTGGGAAGCCGCCTACGGCAGGGCCTATACGGTTTCCGTTTCGCTTTGCGGTGAAGTTTTCGAAACCGTAGCCGTGAAGACATCGGGCAGCGGCGGGAAAGAGACGATCGTCTTCGACGCCGTTGAAAGCCGCTTCCTCCGTCTCGACCTTCACGAGCGGGCGACGCAATGGGGATTCTCACTTTATGAAATCGAGGTGTACGCGCCATGAGCCAAAACGGAAAATCCGTCAAGATGAAAGACATCGCCAAAGCCCTCGGCGTCAGCACGGTCACCGTCTCGAAAGCGCTCAACGACAAAGAGGGCGTCAGCGACGCCTTGCGCAAGACGATCAAAGAAAAAGCCGAAGCGATGGGTTATGTCTACAACCCGATGCCGAAACTGATGTTGACGGGGAAGACGAACAACATCGCCATCCTCGTCTCGAAGAAATTCCTCGTCCGCGGATACGACGTCTATTTCCAGATCTATGAAACGATCATCGCCCGCCTCGGTGAATACGGCTACTACGGCATCCTCGAAGTGTTGTCCAAACAAGCCGAATTCGATTGCGAGACACCGAGGGTGCTCAAGGAATCGAAAGTCGACGGCCTCATCTTGCTCGGACAGATCTCCAAACAGTACTTGGACATGATTTCCGCTCAATCCGTGCCCTTCGTGCTCCTCGACTTCTACGGCAGTTACGAGAAGATGGACG